>JBJFHQ010000156.1:0-2989 GCA_051893755.1 Oscillospiraceae bacterium | reverse complement strand
TGCGGCTCAGTTTGCAAACAGTGATGAAGGTTCTCTTGCAGTCATCAACGGAAACTATGCGCTTGCAGCAGGACTTGACATCAATTCCGCACTTGCAGTTGAGGACGCGTCCGGAGATGCAGCTCAGACCTATGCAAACATCATCGCAGTAAGAAACGGCGATGAGAACAGCGACAAGATACAGGCGCTAATCAACGTTCTTCAGACAGACGAGGTAAAGCAGTACATAGAGGACAATTACAACGGCGCAGTAGTTGCTATCTTCTGATAAGCGTATTTCAAATATTTTCAAAACACGGTGTCACTGTCGGCACCGTGTTTTTTTGTGATGTGATGTTTCACCCAATTAGGTGATGACAAATATCTTGCTGCAATGGAGGCTACCTGCTCAATGGATATCGAAACAGTCAAGGGCGTTGGAAATGCGCTTCTCGGCGGCGAGGGTCTCTTCAATACAAAGGTAACAGGCCCCGGCAGGATATGGCTCCAGACAATGCCCGCAAATGTTCTTGCAGGCGCTATCCAGCCCTTTATCCCCACAGGCTCCGACTGATGACCTCAGATACATATAACATGGAAAGCCCCGCAGTAATATCCGCGGGGCTTTTTTGACATTATAGAATCAAGCTTATTCGGCAGGATTATAGTAGACCTCAGCCTGTGTGTCGGAAAACTCGGAGGAAGTCCACTCGTTTTCGGTGCAGATAAAGTAAACGAACTGTCCTGCCTTAAGGTCTGCGGTGAACTCGGTAACTCCGTCGGGGGTGTAGTTGGAGTACAGATAGCGCATGCCGTCGGTGAACTCCTCGTTGAGAATGTAGATATTCCACGGAGTATCGTCGTTTCCGCTGTGTCTGAAGGTATAGCTGCCGTCCTTTTCAACATTGAAGCAGTAGGTCTTCATGTTGTTGTCATATACTGCAAGAGGAGCGTTTTCGTCCGATTGCGAGTCGTCCTCGGAAACGTCCGGATCCGATATAGCTTCTGTCTGTGCCTCGGTGACGGTCGTTTCGGCAGCTTCGGTTTCGGCAGATGTATTCTCGGAAGCCTCTTCGGAAGCGGCTTCATTTATTACAGAAGTATCCGCATTGGCAGCGGGCTGAACGTCAGGCTCCTGTTCACCGCAGGCAGTGAGAGCCATTGCGGCAAGAATAGCAGCGGTGACCTGAATTTTTTTCATTGTAATGCGTCCTCCTTGATAATGTTATCTTATGTTGTATTCCTTAAAACTATTATACCATTACATACAGCCTTTGTCAATCGAAAAATAGTGACAAAAAGATGATTCTTTGGAAAAAGCCCGCGAGTTTTGTTTACAGAAAGTTAATACGGGATAATTTCTATGACATGAATTTGGAAAGCATATATTATATAATAAATGAAAACGTATACACGAAAGGCGGACGAATATATGAAGTATAAAAATCCGATAATATCGGGCTGTTACCCCGACCCCTCAGTATGCTGTGCCGAGGGAAAATATTATATGGTATGCAGCTCGTTTCAGTATTTTCCCGGGGTACCCCTGTTTGAGAGCGAGGACCTCGTAAACTGGAAGCAGATAGGCTATGTACTTACCCGTCACAGTCAGGTAATGCTGGATAAGGTGGGCAGCTCCGGCGGAGTATTTGCTCCAACCATAAGGTACAATAACGGCAGATTTTACATGGTCACCACCAACGACACCACTCACACAAATTTCTATGTTTATACCGACGATATCTACGGTGAATGGTCGGAGCCTGTGACTGTCGATCAGGGCGGTATCGACCCGTCGCTGCTTTTCGACGGAGAGCATACCTATTTTATCAGCAACGGTACCGACGATAACGGCGTTAACGGTGTGACTCAGTGCGAGATAGACATAGCAAGCGGAAAGAAGCTTTCTCCTTCAAAGAATATCTGGAAGGGCTCGGGCGGACGATATCTTGAAAGCCCTCATATGTATAAGATGAACGGGGAATACTATCTCATGGCAGCGGAGGGCGGCACCGAGTACGGTCATATGATAACCTATGCCCGCGGCAGCTCTGTCTGGGGACCCTTTGAGAATTATCCGAAGAATCCCGTGCTGACAAACCGCAACAAGGCTCCTTACATAATCCAAGGCATAGGTCACGGAGACCTTATCTCCGACAGGAACGGGGACAGCTTTATCGTTAGCCTCGGATTCCGTCAGATAGGCATATGGCAGCCGTACCATAATCTGGGCAGAGAGGTTTTCCTGACCCCCGTTCATTTTGACGAAAACGGCTGGTTTACTGCGGGAAATGACGGCACCACCGACGAGGAATATGAGATAAAGGGCGATTTTACGCAGAATGTCCTCGGAGAATTTACCTTTAAGAATACCGACCCGAATATTGAATGGAGCTTTTTAAGAAAGCATCATCCCGAAAACTATGAACTGAACGATGAAAAATATATTCTCCGAGGAACGGATATTACTCTTGACGACGTTGATTCTCCCACATTTATCGCGCTTCGTCAGAGAGAATTCTGTTTTGAGCTTTTCGCCGATGTGTCGGTGGATTCGGGCGAGGGCGGTATCACCGTCTACATGTGCGAGAACGAGCATTACGATATCGCTGTAAGAAAAACGGACAGCGGCTGTGAAGCTGTGCTGAAGCTGAATATAGGCGGCATAAAGCATGTTCAGGCGGCGCTTCCTCTCGATGACGGAAAAGCAAGGCTTATTGTCAGGGGAGATAATTACAATTATAATTTCTATGCCGAGATAAACGGCAGCGAAGCATACCTTGGCATCGGACAGACAAAGTATCTGTCGGCGGAGGTGTCCAGTCCCTTTACGGGAGTAATGCTGGGACTGTATGCAGTTGGTGATAATAACACTGCGGAGTTTACCGGTTTCAGCTGCAGATATATTGCTCCACCAATTAACTGACGAAGGATTCTGGCAGCGGGGCAAGCAGAAAATTCAACAGTTAATTGGGGGAGCAATAATATAGACTAAGCTTTCAAATGAGTC
>JBJFHQ010000155.1:0-2996 GCA_051893755.1 Oscillospiraceae bacterium | reverse complement strand
CCCTCAGGTGTCGGCGCAAAACTATAGTAAACGACATCAGAAATTGAACTTGAAGTCAAGCAAAAGCTTGCATATATGGATTTTGCGCAGACGGAAAGCATCAATTTCAATGTCGTTTACTATATATCCCCGCGGAACACCACGTAACCGATGGTATTCAAGCGGGGCAAAAGAGTGGGGAGAGGAAAAAGTGGGTGTGGGAGGAAAAACGTAGGGGAGAGAAAAGCGGCGCTACACTAAGAGTAAGTCTTTCGATGAGAGTACGAGTAAGCCGCTTGTCTCTTCCCGAAGTTTGTCCTCCCACACGCGTGGTGGCGACTAACGCAGTTAGTCAACCTAATTAGCCGTGAACGACTTACAGTTACTAATATGATACTGACCGCCGCCAATCAGCTACATCTTAAGATAAAGCAAAAAATCAGGGGTGGTCGTGGGCGGGAGTACCATATTATTCAATGGGCACCGAACACATCTCCGCCCATGCGGGGAGAAAGCCGCTGCTCAGTGCTGTGCGCTGTGAGAAGATGTTCCCGCTCCATGTGCCGTAGTATGGCACCTTTCCGCGGAGTATCACCTCGTTTGCAAGGGTCGATACAAGTATCGGAGCAAGCCCTTTTCCGCGGTGCTCGGGAAGGACGTCTATACCTATCTGCCAGAAAAGCTCGCTGTCGCTGCTGACTCCTGCCATACCAAGTATCTCTTTCCCGCTGACCGCACAGACTGCAAGCACATCTCTTCTCTCACCCCGTGCACCGTACATCAGCGCATTGTCATACCCGCCGTAATAGGGGTAGAGTATCTCCAGTATCTCACGCTCTCCGAAAATCCGCAGGTCATACCCGCCGAAATTCTTCGGGGCAAAATCTGCTGCGGGCAGATAATACTGACTTATCATGCCGATAACATGTCCGAACGGCGCAATCAGCCCATTCACAGCCGCAATGCCGCTGCCGTCAAATATCTTCGTGCCCGATATCGAGGACAGCTCATGCCCAGCATCAAGCAGCTCGGGCACTGCCGAGATGACCGTATTTTTCCCGAAGGACGCCGCACGGAATGCGGGAGGACGGTCGGTGAATTGCCGCTGTCCCTCGGCGGAGACTGCGGCTGTCACCTTGTTGACATCTGCGGAAAGATCCTCGGGAGCACAGGCATAATCCGCCGCAAGCTGCTTTTTCGCCGCAGATAAAAATTCACTGTTTATCATCTGTCAGGTTCTCGTTACTATAAATCTTATCGAATATACAGGCTCGGATATAAAGCAGAAATCGTCGAATTTGTATTCATCGCCTGTGTAAAGACGGGTGGTCCTTGCTATCGTTTCCCTGTCGATAAGCTCGCCCTTCTGATTGTACATCTCAATGGAAAGGGTGACCCGACAGCCGTTATAATCCGCATCGTTTACGATATATCCCGAATAATAAAGCTTAGTTCCGTCCGAGTTGTTTTTCACCTTGAAGGCGATAAGATTCGTAGCTGTGTCGGAATATGGTCCCACCTTTATCTTTATGGACGAGGGGTCCAGCGGCTTCTCTGTTTTGGAAACAAGCCCCGTATCTGCGTCGAGAGTGTAGATATAGCCGTCCTTTTCCGCTTCTGTGGAAATAGAATAGCCCTTGTCGCAGAAATAGTAATAGTTGTCCCCAACCTTCTGCAGACCTGTTTTCATTTTGCCATTGGAGCCCGTGCAGTATTTCTTTCCGTCCACTTCCACAAGCGAATTTTTATACTGCTTTTTAAGAGCGCCGTCCTCGCCGTAAAGGAATATCTCGTTTCCGATGATGACATTGCCTGTCTGCATATAGCCCTTCTCATTGAAATAGTAGGACTTTCCGCCTATCTTGGCTCTGCCCGTGACCATGGAGCCGTCCTTGCGGAAATAACAGGTGTACCTGCGGCGGATAGTCTGCCAGCCAGTCTGCATAACGCCCTTGCGGTCGAAATAGTAGGTCTTGCCGTCTATCTCTTCAAATCCCGTGACCTTATCGCCGCTGTCGTCGAGATAGTATGTGCTGCCGTTTTCGGTGACAAACTCCGCCGATGCACAGAGCGCCGCCGTATTCAATGATAAAACCACTGCCGCCAGTGCTGCGGCATATCTGCGATATTTTTTCATGCATTTACCTCCTTGGGCTGTCCGCGCCTCTTGGTTTATTTATTCTGATTATAGCACATTTTCCCGAACAATTCAATAGTTTTCACACGATATTGACATAAATTTCATAAAAAAATTTTCTCGGAGCTATTGACATTTGTGTATTATTATGATATACTTTAGATATGTTAATGATAATAGTTATCATTAAGGATTTAAATAAACGGAGGTAATTAATTATGGCTAAATGGATCTGTTCTATATGCGGATATGTTTTCGAGGGTGAGAATCCTCCTGCTGCATGTCCTCAGTGCAAGGCTCCCGCTTCTAAGTTCACAAAGGCTGCAGAAGGCAGCATCACCTGGGCTTGCGAGCACGCTGTAGGCATCGCTAAGGACGTTGATGACAAGGAGATCGTTGACGGTCTCAGAGAAAACTTCAACGGCGAGTGCAGCGAAGTAGGTATGTACCTTGCTATGTCCAGAGTTGCAGACAGACAGGGCTATCCCGAGGTAGCTGAGGCTTACAAGAGAATCGCTTTCGAGGAAGCAGAGCATGCTGCTAAGTTCGCAGAGATGCTGGGCGAGGTAGTTACAGACTCTACCAAGAAGAATCTTGAAATGCGTGTAATGGCTGAGGGCGGCGCATGCGAGGGCAAGCTTGCACTGGCTAAGAAGGCTAAGGAATTAAATCTCGACGCTATCCATGATACCGTTCACGAAATGGCAAAGGACGAGGCTCGTCACGGTGCTGCATTCAACGGTCTCCTGAACAGATATTTCAAGTAATATTTCCCCATAGGAATATACATATCCTCCGCGAATATTCTGCGGAGGATATTTTTTGTATAAGAACCTGTCCACATAGGATATGCGTGCGGATTTTCGAGCATAATTTTGTT
>JBJFHQ010000154.1:0-2999 GCA_051893755.1 Oscillospiraceae bacterium | reverse complement strand
GCGAAGCGTCTCAAATGCTGCGGAGCTCTGCTCCGCCGAAAACTAACATTCGCTGTTATGTCAATCTATGGTCGGATAAAATAACCGAGGCTTGTTTTAATCGGGGGAGATTTCGCACGATTAGCGGCGGTTCGTTTTGGGGGCTTGTCAGCTTAGGGTACTCCCTTCGGGGCTATTATATGTTTTCAACCGAAATTTCCCCTTTCCTACGCAGTGCGAGAGGGACACCTCCGGGGAAGAGACAAGCGGCTTATACGAGCCCTCATCGAAAGATTTAGTTTGAGTGTAGCGCCGCTTTTCTCTCCCCCTACGTTTTCCCTCTCGCGCTCACCCTTCCCTCTCCCCCACTCTTTTGCCCTGCTCTTATGACATCGGTTACGTGGTGTTCCGAGGGGTCTTAGTTGGGCGGCGGCAGCCGTCGGCCGCCTTTTGTTCGTTTTTATGTTTCCGCAGTTGATGCTATTTGGAGTGATTGTGGGCTGTTTGTCCACTGCGTTCGGTTTTCTATGGATTTGGGGATTTGGACTGATTGCTGCGGACTTTGGATTGATTGCTAATGACTAATTGCTAACAGCTACAAATAATGGTGTAAGTATTATGGATAATATGAATTTACAGCGTATCATTGATTCCCCCGACAGCACGGGAACAGTGCATCTTCCCGCAGGCGAGTTTGAGGGACCCTTTGTGGTCTCCCGACCTTGTACCATAGTGGGCAATAATACGACGCTCTGGCGCAGAAGCGGCACTGTCGCGGAAATACGCTCAAGGGGCGTCTGTCTTAAAAATATGCAGATCGAGATCACGGGCGACTGTGAAAATGAGATCGCCCTTCATTCACTGGACCCCGAGGTCCGCATTGAAAACACCGTGATCTACGGCAGGACTCTCGGTATAAGCGGCGAGGACGGCTTCTGGGGGATTCCCAAGGTGATCTCTCCCGGGAAGATACCACCCGACCGTTCCTTTGAGATAGTCATCGAGACGGAAGCTGCGGCGCAGACCGATATCGTCAGCAATATTGTCGGAGTTTCGGTGTCGCCGAGGACAATTCCCGCAGGACGCTCGGAGGTGAAGCTCACTGTAGAGCCCTTGTCCGAGGGCACGGTCATCTACGGCGATATAGAGTTTCGCTCAAAGCTCGTAAGAAGGACATATCTTAGTCTTTCCGCCGATAAGGACGCTGTCAGCCGCAGCGGCGGGAAGCTTTACACTGCGCCTGCGAAAAGGGAAGAGCCCGTCATGAATACGCCCGTCACACCACGCGGAGAGTATATCCCGCAGAGAATGGCGCCTTCGCCGTCGGGGACAAATGCTCCCGCAGCGCAGCAGACCTCCTCTGCGAGACCCGACAGCGGCAGACTTATCCGCGGACAGCGCGTGAACATTGCAGAGATCCTCGGCGAGGGCGAGATAACCGCAGAGCTGTTCTACACCTCAATGGATACAAAGCTTGATATTGACACATATACCTTCCTGCTCAATGAGGAAAAAAAGGCGGAAAATGACGAAAGCCTTATCTTTTTCGGCAACGAGCGCAGCACCGACGGCAGCGTTTTCTACACCGACGATGGTCAGCACAGGCTCATTCATCTTGATCTGAGGCGAGTGCCCCGCAGCGTGCAGTACATTTCGATAGCATTTTCAATTTACGGCGGCGACCCGCAGAATAATTTCGGCAGGCTCCACGGAGGAATGGTTGTGTTCCGCTGCGGGAACAGGACTGCGGAATTTCCTCTTGACGGACTGTTTGCCGAGACCACCGTCGTGGCGGCTGAGCTTTACCGCAGAGGCGATATATGGAAGCTCTCTGCGGTGGGACAGGGCTATCGCCGCGGACTGAAGCCCCTGTGCGAAAGCTTCGGGCTGGTCATAATGGACAGCTGAAAGCGGTCCGAAAGTTTGATATTTAACGAGGATAATAAACCATGAGTAAAAACAGAACTCCCGAAGCTCCGAGAGCAGGACAGGGCACAGCCGCCCGCAGAAGAGAAAGACAGAAAAAGATGCAGATGCGGCTGTACATAATCGTGATAATTCTTGTTGTTGCGGTGATATTCGTCATTCTTGTGTTCAATGTATTTTTCAATATCCAGAACGTCGATGTGGAGGGCTCCACAAACTATACCGCCGAAGAGATATTTCAGGCAAGCGGCATTACCGTCGGCGACAATATGCTCAGGGAGGATATCGCAAAATGCAGCGAGAACATAACCTCGACCCTGATATATATTGAATCTGCCGAGGTGAAGAAGATATATCCCTCTACCATAAAGATAACCGTTGAAGCAAGCGTTCCCTTTGCAAATGTGCAGACAAGTCAGGGGTACTATCTCATAAGCCGCGGCGGGAAGATACTCGAAAAGCTGACCAATCCCAAAAGCGGGATAATGACTATCACAGGCTCCGAGGCGGATATCACCCTTGAGCCCGGAGCAAGATTCGCCTCTATCGACGAGGGCAAGAATAAGGATATCTATGCTCTTCTGGACGCCTTCAGCGAGCATGATCTCAACAATATCACCTATATAGATATCACCGATACAGCCAATGTTTCCTTTGAGTACGACAGCCGTATCGTCGTAGAGCTGGGAGTGGTGTCCGATCTGGAATATAAGCTGAATTTCATCACCGAGATACTTCATAATCAGCTGGGCACGGGAGTTTTCGGCACTCTGCGGCTTCTCCCCGACAACAGCGCGCAGTTTATCGACGAGGCGGGCATCGCAGAAAACGACAGGGTATTTGAACAGAATCACGAGGCATATGAGGAATCCCTGCGGCAGGAATCGGAAGCCCTTGCGGAGGAGACAGCAGGTGAGTCGTCCTCAGGCAGTACGGAACAGTCCGCGGAAACTCAGCCTGCCGAAACACAGGCTCCCGAAACTGAGACTCCTGCACCAAGTACCGTAATGGAATGATCCGCTTATTTTGTCAGAATTTTATGATGAAATCTACAAAATAGTGAAAAAGCTATAAATTTTCAAGCCCGTTTTCGT
>JBJFHQ010000153.1:0-3010 GCA_051893755.1 Oscillospiraceae bacterium | reverse complement strand
CGGCAAAATTTGCCGAAAAGACGTGCGTATACGCCTATGTGGACAGGTTCTAAAACACGGCGGACAATTCAAAGGAACTGTCCGCCGTTATTATTCATTCATGTAAAGCAAATAACGCTTTGAGTATCACTTTTCCAGCGACGAAGAATAGTCCAGTATGCAGCCGTCGCCGAAGCCGTCCCGTATCAGCCTGATGACCTCCCTCGGAACCGTGCAGCAGTTGAGGTCCATCACAATGCCATCGCCGTGACTGCCGTTAAAATACATATAGTCTATGCCCTCGACGGTGATGTCGCATTTCCCGAAGGTGTAAACGCAGCCGTCCCCCGACTTGCCCGCTATCATTGCAAATGCTGCGGCGCTCATCTGAGTATTTTCTGCCGTGATTGCCATTCCGTCGCTCGTCCCGTCTATGACAAAGCAGGTATCAATTCCGATGATACAGCAGTTGGTGATATTCATTGCTGCGCCGTCGCCCAGCTTGTTCACAAGCATTCCGAAGGCTCTTGCGGTCATGCAGGTGTTTTTCACATCGACAGCTGCTCCGTCGCAGGATGAGCCCATGTTGTTGTAAATTTCCCCGTCGGGCTCTGCATTTATATTGCAGTTTTCGATACGTACTTCTCCGCCGTCGGATATGCGTGAAAGAAGCTCGCCGAACTCCCTTTCGGACTTGTTCTCATTGGACATTTTTATCTGCCCCGGACAGATATCTCCGTCCCAGCCGCTGTTCATATGTAGATCCGCAAATCTGCCGACCATATCCGCAGCCTTGTTGATCTTGCTTTCCACAAATCGTCCGAAGTCATTCCCGAAGCTGTTCCGTGAGCCGCCGTGAAGCTGACGCTGCCTGTCCTCCCACCACTGAGCGTAGGTCATATCCTCCAGCACGGAGTACGCCGACAGCTCGCAGGGAGCGAAAAATCTTGCCACCGCATGCTGTGCGATAAGCAGGAAGGTGGTCTTTTCGGCATTTCCCGTATTAAAGGGCATCTCGAACACCCGCAGCAGACCGCTTTCGTCGCGCTTGCTGACAGCAGGCTTGAATCGGCTCTTATCCAGCGGATATACATAGCGGTCCTCCCAGTCCTCGTCAAAGAAGATGATAAGCTGAGAAACTGCGTCATTGGTATCATTATGCCCGCCGGTCATTGCGAAGCGGAAAAGATAGTCCGTGTTCTTTTCAAGGAACTTTTCGCAGCGTATCTGAGTCCATGACCACTGCCAGTCGCCTATCTCGAACTGCTCGGTATTCTCCCCTCTGAAGTCGGTGACGAACATTCGTGAGCCCACATTTGTGGTACATTCCTTGTCGAATTTAAACTCTCTTGCGTTAAAATCTATTGCCTTACTCATATCAATATCCTCCGTATTTTTATTTACGGACGGGTCATGAGTGATCGGCGCTCCGTCAATTTTCCGAAACCTGAGACGTATCTCGCAGTCGCTGACATACTCTGCCCGACCGTTCTTAACAAGTCCCCTTGCCCTTTTGGGGTAGGTCTCTCCGATAATTTTTCCTGTGACGTCTGTGACAATAACGTTTTTTTCCATGGGTAGCTTCCCCTTGCACAAACTTTTCGGCACGTCTGCGTTTTTTTCTATGGGTGTCCTCCCCGACTGCCTGTAATCAGTATAGCATACCGAAAAAGCATTTGTCAAGTATTTCCCGAAAAAAAGCGGCTCGCCTGCGCCCTAAAGAGCTGCAAGCGAACCGCACGTAATAATTCTAAATTTTCAATTAACCCTTAAGCGCCGCCTTTACCTTATCCACGGAATCCTTGATGACGGGTATCCTTACAGTCCAGCGGACATTAAGTGCACGTGTCTTATACATTCTCGCAAAGGATATGACAAAATCCGATACCATTGCCGCAGTCATGACCACCGCTGTTGTGCGCAGGTCGTGTTCGTCCAGCATGGCAACGAGGCTCATTATCGGGGTGAAGCACTTGCCCATGAAAAAGGTTATTATGAACGCAAATCCGAGGCTTGTGGGTATCGACGTATATTTCGTGATATGCATGGGCAGGCTCTCGTAATTCCAGTATTCAAAGCCGAATATCTTCTCCACCGCAGTTCCAAGAGCAATTTCTCCGACGCTCACAATGACCGCCGCCGACAGGAAATACACTATGTATCTTGTTGTGAGGGTCGCCCCCTGCGCAGCATTGATGTGAAGCTCCTCGGGCGTTCCGATAAGCACGTAAATGCCCACAACAAGCAGCCCATACCCCAGCAGGAACGGCAATGTCATATTCCGGTTATCCATATAGCCCTTTCTGCACGCCAGCCAGATATTCTCCAGCACAAAGCCCAGAAACGATATCACAGCCGCCGCAAGCGCCAATGAATATATATCATATCTTCCGATCATCATACTTATTTCTCCTTTCCGTCATAACAAGTAAATTTTCTTGTCCCTTTCTTGACATTTCCAAAAAATTATGTTACTATATATTCAGAAGATGTTACATTTATAACGGCGTTACATTTGTATCATCACCTATATGATAACATATATTTTCGGAAAAATCAATAGATTTTCCGTCGGGTGTTACATTTTATGCTGATTTGTAACGTCAAAAAGGAAGTGCAAATATGGAGAATGTCGTAAAAAAGGACGTACTGAGGGCGTCCAACGAGGAAGCTAACCGCATCACAAGAGAATGCATACAGACTGCGCTGATAAATCTTATCGCCGTGAAGCCCTTCGACAAGATAACTGTAACCGAGCTTGTGATGAAGTCGGGAGTGTCAAGAATGTCCTTTTACAGAAACTACAAGTCCAAGGAGGACGTTATCATAGATATGTGCACCGAGCTGGAGGACCAGCTTACCGAAAGCATCGCCGACGACAGCTTCAAAAATGACCCCCGAGGCTGGTATTTCGGACTTTTCAGCAAGGTCATGGCTCATGAAAAGGAGTTTACTCTGCTGTTTTCCGCAAACATGCCCCAGAACATAACTATCCGAATACTCAGCACTGCGGGCGGCATATTCAGGAAAT
>JBJFHQ010000152.1:0-3018 GCA_051893755.1 Oscillospiraceae bacterium | reverse complement strand
CGTTGGGGAGCCATCTTCTCTTGTTGAACTGGAGCTTTGATGCAGCAGGCACTTTAAGACGGATATTTTCCTGTTCTCCGCCCTTTACGAAAGGAGCGTTGTATGTAGTATGAGTTGCCAGTGAAACAGGCATCATCTTATCCGAAAGATTTGTGAGAGTGACCTTATGCTCCAGACCCTTTGCGGAAAGAGTCACGGTGATCTCCACCTTGAACTTGACAGGGAAGCAGTTGTAGAAGAAGTCGTTTTCATCATAAATGAACTCGGTCGTTACAAATGCCTTTTCGCTGTCAGAGCCCATTTCCTTGAGCTTGTGAGCTCTTTTCTGGATAAATCCATGGAGATGATTGCTGAAGCGCTTTTCATTTACGGGAAGCTGATAAACTGCGTCGGAGGTGCGGAGAACTCCGTTATCGAAGCGATTGGGAAGATATAACGTAGGAAGTCCCCAGATCTCGGGAGCATTCATAAATTCCGCAACAGTCATATCGTCACTGTATCTGAAAACCTCGATGTCATTTTCATTGTCCCTGAATCTGAGCACATTAGAGCCGAGAGAATAAGCGACCACAGCATAATATCTGCCGAAGCCAAGCTCCGCAGCCTCGATGCCCTTGAAGCTGCATTTTCTTGAAAAAGTATCCATTTTATATCATTTCCTTTCATTAAGAATCGTAGGTGCGGACTCTGAGAGGAATATCCAGCTTTTCCGAAAGTCTGCGGCATTTCTCTATTTCCTCGGGAGAAATGACATCGACTACCGTAAACATGACCTTTGGAACGTATTTCTTACATTCCACCGCAAATTTTAGCATTGCGTCGAACCCGTCCTCCCATTTCGGGCGAGTCACCCTGTTGTACTCTTCACGTGAACCTGCATTGAGCGATATGGAAGCAATATCAACAGCGCCCTCCAGCAGCAAAGCGGTGCTTTTTCCGTTTATCCTGTCGCCGAGACCGTTTGTGTTTATGCGTATCACCTTGTGAGGATAAAGTTTTTTAAGCTCCCTGCCGATGTAGGAAACATCGTCGGCGCGCTCCATAGGCTCGCCGTAGCCGCAGAACACTATCTCGCCGAAGCTGTCGGCAGGATATTTTTTCACCGCTTCGATGACCTCATCGCAGGTCGGCTCCCGTTCCAGCCAGAGGCTGTCCGAGCCGTAAGCTCCGTCGCCGTTCTGCCTTATGCAGAAGGTGCATGCGCAGGGACAGCGGTTGGTGAGATTCAGATAGAGATTTCCGTGAACATTATAAACAAAAGTAAGACCCTTCATTTTGCATGCTTCCTTATTTTTTTATCTTAAGGGAGATATCAAAAGCCTTGACCGAGTGGGTGATAGCGCCTACAGAGATGATGTCAACACCCGTCTCGGCGATCTCCCGCACCGATTCAAGAGTGATCCCGCCCGAAGCTTCCAGCTTAGCGCGGCCGTCGGTTATCTTAACACATTCCGCCATTTCAGCGGGGGACATGTTGTCCAGCATGATAACATCCGCCTGTACGGCTAAAGCTTCAAGCAGTTCTTCCTTGTTTCGTACCTCCACTTCGATCTTGTTCATATGACCCATTTTGCTGCGAAGAACATTCACTGCATTTGTGATACCGCCGTAAGCGTCGGCGTGATTGTCCTTTATCATAGCAGCGTCGGAGAGATTGTAGCGGTGATTTCTTCCGCCGCCTATCATAACGGCGTACTTTTCAAGTGGACGAAGTCCGGGAAGAGTTTTTCTGGTATCGGCGATAGTTGCCTTGGTGCCCTCGCACTGTGCGGCATAGGCGGAGGTCGCAGTTGCCACTCCCGACATATGCTGTAAGATGTTCAGCGAAGTCCTTTCGCCCTCGAGGATAGTTTTCGTGCTGCCCGAAACGGTGCCGATGATATCGCCCTTTTTCAGCTTTTCGCCGTCGTGAATGAATATCTCGGTCTTGATATCGTCATCGAGAATGTGGAAAACACGCATTGCCACGTCGATACCGCATAAAACCCCGTCATCCTTTGCTATGTACTGCGCCGTTGAGACAGAGTCCTCACGGGTAAGATAATCGGTGGCAAGATCTATATAATTGATATCCTCGGAAAGCGCCCTCTTAATGAGGTCGTCCACGTAAATTTTATTCAGCATCATAAATATTTTTCCCTTCTACTTAATTTCGGCAACTTCACATGCCTTGTCAAGAACGCCGCCGATACCGTCGCTGATAAGCAGGTCTACCTTGTCGTCGTAGTCGGTGGGGGATTTGTTTATCATGGCGATCTTTTTTCCCTTGAAGTAATTTATCAGTCCGTTTGCGGGATAAACTGCAAGAGATGTTCCTCCGACGATAAGCAGATCGGCTTTAGAAATAGCGTCAATAGCGTCCTGTACGGTGTTGTTGTCGAGACCCTCGCCGTAAAGGACCACATCGGGCTTTATAAGATGCCCGCACTTGTCGCAGGACGGAACGCCGTCGGAATTTTTTATATAAAGAGCGTCAAATTCCCTGCCGCAGCTCACGCAGTAGTTTCTGTGAACAGAGCCGTGAAGCTCGTACACATTTTTGCTGCCTGCCGCCTGATGAAGCCCGTCGATGTTCTGTGTAACGACAGCTTTGAGCTTGCCGCACTTCTCCAGTCTTGCAAGAGCGATATGAGCCTTGTTTGGCTTCACGTCAAGGCAGAGCATTTTATCCTTGTAGAAGCGGTAAAATTCTCCCACCTTGCTGCAGAAAAAGTCATGGCTGAGTATAGTTTCGGGTGGATAGTCATATTTCTGATTATAGAGACCGTCCACAGAGCGGAAGTCGGGTATTCCGCTTTCGGTCGAAACGCCTGCTCCTCCGAAAAAGACTATATTGTCATATTGTTTTATCCATTTGCCGAGAACATTGATCTTAAGTTCGGAATTTGACATTACGCTCATAGCATTATCACCTTCATAATGTTCGGTATATCCATAAAAAGCACGCCGTACTTTTCAGAATAAACAAATAAATACACACATTTATATTATAACATATTTCAGCGGCAATTTCTACAC
>JBJFHQ010000151.1:0-3069 GCA_051893755.1 Oscillospiraceae bacterium | reverse complement strand
ATATCAGTAAGCAGTCCCTTGACCTGCGAATAGGGTGTGGTGTAGCGCTGGCTCAGATAGCGAAGCGATGCGCCGAGTTCGCCGTCGGGACCTCCAAGCTGCGTGATCACGGCTTTTGCCAGCTTAGCATTTGGCCGCTTTATGGAAACGGGGTACTGCAGCTTTTTTTCATACGCAAACATCAGCTGTCACTCCTTTCCCATGGCCACGGACCCTCAGCCCATTCAAAGCAGTCCTCCGAGTTCGACTGATAGGGTGTAAGCGGACCGTATTTCTTTGCATAAAGCTCATAAGCCTCGCTGCGCAGTCTGCGGTATTTGTTGAATGCCGCAAGAGCATTGCGGCAGGTGGGGTGAGTATCGAGATAAAGCTGAAGCTCAAACAGGTAGAAATCATACATCTGTATGGCTGTCAGCAGATTGTTGTTATTCTGCATGGTATATCTCTCCATTTAGTCGCTGATTTTTCTGCCATAGAATCTGAGATTAAGAGACGGGAAAATGGTCCCTTCCTCCAAGGCTTTATTTTCGGGGTATGGCTGCTCCCACTGCTGAAAGGGAACGTATGCCATGCCGATGGGTGTATGTTCGGGAAATTCCCCAACGGGGACTATCATGTCCCTGCATCGGGAAGTATTTTTGTTGTAATTGTTGTTGTACATAAGCAGCTCCTTTTGATCCGGTTTTTTCCTGCGCATTGCTGCGTTATTTCATTTTATGCCGCTCGTGGGATTATGTGATTTAAGGATAAAGAAAAGCTCGCCCCCGTACATACGATGTACAGGAGTGAGCTTTTCAGTTACTTGTTATCCGATGTATTATCGGGAGCATTATCCGATTCCTGTGGAGTTGTCGGCTCATTTGTCGGAGCATTTCCCGCAGGTTGGTAATTGTTCTGCGGATAATTTATCCTCACAGCCGCAGCTGCCGCAGCTGCTGCCTTTGCCGCACGGCGTGCCTTTGTTTTTTTCCGTATTGCAATAATTATCGCAATGATAATCCCGATAAGTACCAGATACGGGAACAGATAAATGATGACAAACAGCAGCCCTTCAAGGAAGTAAAGGAATCCCGAAGCTGCATCGGAGAGTGTGTTTGACAGCCTTTGTAAAAAAGTATCCTTTTTAACGGGCTCTGCGGTATATTCCCTGACCTCGTTGATGTTGATGTACACATAGGAATAAGCAACGTCTGTACGTATCTCGTTCATGCGGGTCCTGATCTGTGCTATCTGTACCTGAAGCTCGGTAAGCTCCTTTTCGATGGATACGGCATACTCGTCATCGGTTATGTCGGCGAGCATATCTATGTATCGCTGTTCCTTTGCCTCGTATATTTCGAGGGTGGTGTTCAGGTCATAGTATTCGCTGCTTACGTTTTCAACGGAAGCGTTCTTGCTGCGAAGATCTCCGAGAGAAGCGGCGTAGTCGCAGAAATCATCGTAATCAGCGCTGGGAATGCGGACGGTAGCGGAATAGGTCTGCCATTTTTCCTCGTCTGCGTAGTAGTATCTGCTGTCGCTGCCGCCGTCGCTGTAGCTTTCGTTTTCCACAAAGCCGCCGTAGCTGTCGAGGCTTTCCTTGAAGCTGTCCACAGCCTCGTCGAAATTCAGCACGTCCACGGTCATATTGCAGGAGTAGACCAGCATTTCCTTTTTTATGGTATCGGCGGAAACAGTGCTGTCCTCGTTTTCCGCCGAAGCGGGGGATTCTGCAGCCTCGGCAGTTTCATAAGAGGTCTCGTAGCTGTAGTCGCTGTCGTAGGAGTCATAGGAGTTGTCATAGGCTCCGTTTGCGATATAGGCTTCGGATGCTGCTTTGTCACTGCTGCCGCAGCCGGTAAGCATCATCGAGCAAAGAATAACAGGTATAAGCAATTGTCTTTTCATGAGTGTAACCTCCGTGTTTTTGTTATATCTATTATACGATGCGGGGAGGTAATATTTATGGGATATTTTTGTAAATGTTTTGTGAATAAAATGTTATATAATGAATGAGCGATGTTTTTGTTACAACCGAATTGACAATACGCAGGATTTGTAGTATCATATTATTTAGAAAATCAAAACGGAGGAAAATCAAATGATCTATACAATAACCTTCAACCCTGCAATAGATTATGTGGTAAGACTTGACAGCTTTTCGGCAGGGAAGATAAACCGCACTGCGTCCGAGGGGATATTCTTCGGCGGAAAGGGGCTCAACGTTTCGCAGCTTTTAAATACTCTTGGGATAAAGTCCACAGCTATGGGCTTTTCCGCAGGCTTTACGGGCAAAGCTATCGAGGACGGCATCAGAGCACAGGGGATTGCTGTTGATTTTGTTCATCTTGAAAGCGGCAATTCCAGAATAAACGTAAAGGTCAAGGCAAAGGAGGAAACGGAGATAAACGGACAGGGCCCCGCTATTCCCGATGAGGCGGTGGAGGAGCTTTTCGCAAAGCTGGACAGGCTTGCTTCGGGAGATATGCTGGTGCTTGCGGGAAGTGTGCCGGGAAGTCTGCCCGGAGATATCTACGAGCAGATAATTAAGCGTCTTGACGGCAGAGGTATACGCATTGTTGTGGACGCTGCAAAGGAGCTGCTGCTCAACACTCTGAAATATAACCCCTTTCTTGTCAAGCCCAACAATTTCGAGCTTGGAGAGATGTTCGGCGTAACTCTCAGCTCCGATGAGGAAATAATATCCTATGCGAAAAAGCTCCGTGAAATGGGCGCAGTGAACGTTCTTGTTTCCATGGCAGGAGACGGTTCAATACTGGTGGACGAAAAGGGAGATGTTCACAAAATGGGAGTGTGCAGCGGAGAAGTAGTCAATTCCGTGGGCGCAGGAGATTCCATGGTGGCAGGCTTTATCGCAGGATATACCGAAACGGGCGATTACAACTATGCGCTGAAGCTGGGCACAGCCTGCGGGGGAGCTACCGCCTTTTCCTCTGGACTGGCAGAAAAGCCGTTTATTGATAAGCTTCTTGAAACATTGTAAAAATATCCGCACATCTGCATGACGATGTGCGGATTTTTTATGTTTGCCCCGAATGGGCAGTAACTCGGTGGTGAAAGTCCACTACA
>JBJFHQ010000150.1:0-3071 GCA_051893755.1 Oscillospiraceae bacterium | reverse complement strand
CAACAAAATTATGCTCGAAAATCCGCACGCATATCCTATGTGGACAGGTTCTAAACTCCGACCGCCGTGTATATCGACTGATATATGCGGCGGCATTCAAAAGGGAAGTGAAGATATGGCTGAAATAAACCGCAATATTTCGGGCGATATAAATGCAGCGGGAGTTCCGCTGTCACACAGGATAGCAAAGCTTGACAAGCTGAAATGGATAATAATGCTTGTGCCCGTGCTTTTTGTTATCATTGCGCTGGTCGTTCCCATGCTGGGAACACTGAAAAAGAGCTTCACGGGAGCGGACGGCTTCACGCTTGATAATTACATAAAGATACTGACCGAGCCGCTGTACATCAAGGTCCTGCTGAACACGCTGAAAACAGGTGTTATCGTAACGGCGCTCTGTCTGCTTCTGGCATATCCTGCGGCGTATCTTTCGGTGAGAGCGAAAAAGCCAATTGTCCGCAGGCTCATCACAGGCGGCATACTCATTCCGTACTGGATAAGCATGCTCGTAAGAATATTTGCATGGCAGATAATCCTCCAGACAAACGGTGTGCTCAATCAGCTGCTGATGTTCCTTAAGATAACCGACGAGCCGATACAGTTTCTGTACACCACGACTGCGGTATGCATTTCCATGACGCACATTCTGCTGCCGTACATGTTTCTGAGCTTACAGTCCAACATGGAGGGCATCGACGCCAATCTCTCCACCGCCGCAGAGGTAATGGGAGCCCATCCTGCGAAAAGCTTCATTGATGTATTTCTTCCGCTGTCGGTTCCCGGGATATTCTCGGGGTCACTCATGGTTTTCGTGCTTTCGCTGGGATTTTATATTGCCCCTGCGCTTCTGGGCGGACCGGACAATATGATGATGTCCAACCTCATCGAGGAAAACATGAACAACTTCAACTCCAATTTGGCGGCAGCAATGAGCTTTGAGCTTTTAGTGATAGTTTTCCTCATTGTGGGGATAGCCTTCAAATTTGTCGGAAACATTTTCGTTCCGAATGCAAAGAAGTAAGGGGGATCAATATGCTGCACGTATATGTTGTACTGCTTATCATTGTAATGATACTGCCTGCACTGGTGATAATCCCGCAGGCGTTCACTTCACTGAATTACTTCAAATTCCCCGTTGAGGAGTTTTCCTTTAAATGGTTTGAGAAATTCTTTAACAATTCGGAATGGATAGTAGGAATGGAGCGCAGCCTTGTCATCGCTGTTATTTCGGCGGTGGCAGCCACTGCTCTTGGAACGATGGCAGCCCTTGCCATGAACAAGCTGAATTTCAAGGGAAAATCCATTTTTATGAGCATAATGATATCGCCCATGGTGGTCCCTGTTGTAGTTGTTGGTGCTGCGATATATACCACCTTTGCGCCTATAGGGCTTACCAACAGCTTTGTGGGACTGGTTCTGGCACATACTCTGCTGGGAATACCAATGGTGTTCGTTACCATGCTTTCGGGCTTTGCCAATGTCAATGAAAATCTTGAGCTTGCTGCCATGAGCATGGGCACTACTCCTATCGGAGCATTTTTCAAGGTAACTCTTCCCACGGTAAGATCGTCGCTGGTATCATCGGTGCTGTTTGCATTTGTAACGAGCCTTGACGAGGTAGTTGTTACCACATTCGTATCCGGCGCAAACACAAAGACGCTGACCATGGTAATGTGGGAGAATATGAGGACCAACATCGACCCCACTCTCGCAGTTGCAGCTCTGTTTATGATAATCCTCACTTTGGGAATGTATATCGTCAAGGAAATTGTCGAGGTCAAATCAAAATAGTAAAGGAATGAACATAAAATGGCAGTCTACAAAAATGCAAGACTCAGAGGCAGTACAGGGCTTACCGATATCCTCGTGGAGGACGGAGTTTTCAGAAAAATCGGTAAGCTCACCGAAGAGGAAACAAAAGGTCAGGACGTGACCGACCTGAAAGGAAAGCTGGTCTGCGAGCCCTACTGCGACCCGCATATTCATCTTGACTATGTTTTCACATCGGAGAGCTTCTCCGAAAACGGCACAGGAACGCTGTTTGACGGCATAGCAAGCTGGTCTGAATCGAAAAGCGGGCTTTCCGCGGAGGAGATATCCGAAAGAGCAAGGGCAGGTCTGCGGGAGCAGATACTGGGCGGAACACAGTATATCCGAACTCATGTGGACGTGACCGACCCGAAGCTTACGGGGCTTAAGGCTATGCTGAAGCTGCGGGAGGAAGTGTCCGACTTGGCGGAAATCCAGATAGTTGCCTTCCCGCAGGAGGGAATGTACTCCTATAAGGGCGGAGCGGAGCTTGTGGAGGAAGCGCTTAAAATGGGCGCAGACTGCGTGGGAGCTATCCCACATTTTGAGTACACCTCGGAAATGGGCGCAAAGTCTGTGAAAAAGGCAGTGGAGCTGGCTGTGAAGTATAACAAGCTGGTGGACGTTCACTGCGACGAGACCGATGACGATGAATCCCGCTTTGTGGAGCTGCTTGCATATGAGGCAATGGATAACGGTATTGGCGAAAAAACAACTGCAAGCCATACCTGTGCAATGGGTTCGTACAACAATGCATATGCTTTCAAGCTGTTCAAGCTGCTGAAAAAATCGGGGATAAATTTCATATCCTGCCCCACGGAGAATATCCATTTACAGGGAAGATATGATACCTACCCGAAGCGCAGAGGACTTACCCGCGTAAAGGAGCTGCTGGACGAGGGCATAAACGTGTGCTTTGCGCAGGATTCTATCTGTGACCCATGGTATCCGCTGGGAAACGGAAATCTGATGTATGTGCTGGACGCGGGCTTTCATATCTGTCATCTGACTGCACCCGAGTACATGAAAAGGGCTCTTGACCTGATATCCCGGAACGGAGCGAAAACTCTCAATTTAGGGGACGAATATTATATTCGTGAGGGCAATCCTGCAAGCTTCATCGTGATAGACGCAGAGAACGACTTCGACGCCCTGCGAAACCGTGCGGGAGCTTTAATGTCCGTGAGAAAGGGAAAGGTCCTTTTTGAGAAAAAGCCTGTGGAATACAGCAGGAATATTTTAAGTGAATACGGGATATGAGG
>JBJFHQ010000149.1:0-14131 GCA_051893755.1 Oscillospiraceae bacterium | reverse complement strand
TCACCATTGAAGGCATTGATACTCTTCTGAATAATTTCAGGCTCGCAGGCATAAAGGATAAACTGCTCGATAAATTCAGTGACAGACTGGACGGGTGCTGCTGCGGCATGAAGAAGCTGGACAGAATATTCACCTGTGATCTGAAAGAGAATACATACCTTATCGCAGGCTTATTCGCAAATAAAAAGATATTTTATTCCTATCCTCCGATAAACATAGAAACCGGCCGTCCCATTCCCGATGATGAAATATACGGACTGCTGCTGTTCGTCAAAGCAAGGGAGTTTTCTGCTCCTGTGGCGCTGAAGCTGCAGCTTGACAGTCAGAAGGTGTATTATTATGCTTTGAGCGACGACGATACCCGCATGATAAATGAAAATAAAATACTCCTGAGGGATTGGTACCGCAGCCGCTGCAATGATTTCAGGCTTCTGTTCAGAATGTACGGCGGTTCCCTTTTGACCCGCGAAAGCATCCCGCTGCCAAAGCTTTCACCCTCTGAAACTGTGTTCGGCACCGATGTGACCATTAACAAATTAGCCGCAGCAGGGATAACCGCTCAGATCGGCAATCTCATTCATAACGGTTTGAATGTTGAGATCACATCCTACCGCCGCCCGAATTATGAAGTAAAAGACTACTGTATGTTATCATACGATATCTCATTTTTCGGGAAAGAAACACGGTCGGAGCATTTCACAGAATTTACGGGACTTACTCTCAGTACAATGGGTATGCTTGCTGTCGAGAACAACATCATTTATCTGATGACCGAATTTGGCGGCATGAAAAAAGAAATGCTGAGACTAAATGACAAGATCATGTCTCTTATATGCACGGAAAGATACCTGTTTGTGACTACCTGCAAAGAAGAGATAACCTCAAAACAAGAATCCACTATCGGCGGAGCAATGGACATCTGGAATGAAGACACAGAGATATTTTACACCCAAAATACAAGAAAAAGACTCCCTACCACACATGTATACGACATTTACTCAAAGCAGAAGCTCGGGGCGGTCAGGATGCTCGGCTCGATCAGCCGGATCGTCCGCAGCGCAGAAGGCTTAACTGTCACCTGCACCGAAAAAATATCTTCCTGCGAAACTCAGCCCAAAACCTTCACGATAAGCTCCTCTCCCGAAAGGATCGTATCCGATCTGCAGCGTATCACAGGATAATATTCCACAAAATATTTTTTTGTCGTTTTATTGACTTAATGCAAAATTAATGGTATAATGAATATGATTGAATAAATATGCACAGTGGATGATAGTCTACAAATTCAATACAGCAAATATCGAGGTAAGCTCATGCTTGAATTCAGAACAATTGACAGAAACGACAGAGATAAGATAACCGCGGTCCTTCGCGAGTCGGATTTTCGCGGCTGCGAGTATTCCTTTGCAAATAATCTCGCATGGTATAAGGTATATAAGACGTCTATCTGCTTTTACGGCGGATTTTATATCACAAAATCCGAATATGACGGACTGCGCTTTACCTTTCCTCCCGGACACGGCGATCTAAAGCAGCTTTTCTCCGAGCTGAAAAAATATTCCGAGGAACATGGATATCCCCTGACTGTCTCCTCAGTCACCGAGGAAAAGCTTCAGCTGCTTTCCGAAATGTACCCCGACGGCTTTACAGTCTCAGAAGATGACGGCGGCTTCGATTACATCTATAATGCCGATGATCTGAAATTTCTGCCCGGCGGGAAATATCACAAAAAACGCAATCATCTGAAAAAGATAGAGAATTACAGCTATAGCTATTCCCCCATGACCGAAGCCGATTTCGACGACTGCATAACCTTTGCCGCAAATCACTACAATGCCCGCGGCTCCTCCGATGAATCGGAAATAGGCGAACAGTTCGCTATCAATACATTTTTCGGCGAGTTTGACTATCTGGGACTTACGGGCGGAGTCCTCCGCGTGGACGGACAGGTGGCTGCATTTACTATCGGAGAACGGCTTAATTCCGACACTCAGGATATCCACATCGAAAAGGCGGACGCTTCCATAGACGGATCATATGCCGCAATAAATAATTTCTACGCCAAGTCTCTTCCCGATGATGTAAAATACATCAACCGCGAGGAGGATCTGGCAATAGAGGGACTGCGCAAATCTAAAATGTCCTATCATCCCGCTTTTCTTCTGAAAAAAAATATCGTTACTTTTAAATAGAAAGGAACTTTAATATGATATATGTATTTCTCGCAAACGGCTTCGAAGAAACCGAGGCTGTCGCTCCCATTGACATCATGCGCCGCTGTCGGCTGGAGATGCTCACCGTCGGCGTGGGCGGAAAGATCATCACTTCCTCTCACGGTATCCCTGTGACCTGCGATATCACCGCAGAAGAGATCAAGCTCGACGATGATCTGCAGCTTATCCTCCTTCCCGGCGGACTTAAGGGTACTCAGAATCTGGAAAGCTCCGCCGATGTTTCCGCAGCTATTGATTTCTGCGTAAAGAACGACAGATACATCGCCGCTATCTGCGCCGCCCCCACTATCCTCGGAAAGAGAGGACTTCTCGCAGGCAGAAAGGCTATCTGCTATCAGGGCATGGAGGGTGACCTTAAGGGTGCTGTCGTAACTCATGAGCCTGCCGTATGCGACGGTAAATTCATCACTTCAAGAGGCGCAGGCGCTTCAATTGCCTTCGGTCTTAAGATAGCAGAGGTGCTCATCTCTCCCGAAAAGTCCGCAGAAATTGCTGCACAGATAATGTGCTGAGGGCATTTTCCGAAAATGGGCTTTGATCTGAGAGAATATAAATCGGAGCTGCGAAACCGATTTAAAACCATTAGAAAAGAAATGTCCCCCGTGGAAAAGCAGAAATGCGACAGCGCTGTTTTCCGAAGAGTGATAAGCTCCTCCGAGTACAAGCGCTGCTCGCTGCTGCTGACATATGTTTCGACCGATATCGAGGTTGACACAACAGAACTTATCAGGCAGGCTCTTGCAGACGGAAAAACAGTCGCCGTTCCGAGGTGCATCAGCGGAACAAGGCTTATGGATTTTTATTACATATCCTCTCTCGGCGATCTGGAACCCGGCTCCTTCGGCGTGCTGGAGCCTCGGACCGATATATGCCGCAAAACAACGGAATTTGACGGTGCTCTCTGCATCGTTCCCGGGCTGTCCTTCGATATGAAGGGCTTCCGCTTAGGCTACGGAAAGGGCTATTATGACAGATTCCTTTCCGCTCACCCGAATATGTATCTGCTGGGACTGTGCTACTGCCGATGCACCGTACAGGAGCTTATCAGCGGACGATTCGACAAGCCTGTGGACTCGCTGGCAACGGATAAATATTTTAAAACTTTTGCAAATACAAAGGGAGGTGCGCCGTAACAGTGGATAAAAATGATAACATGTCCGAAAAGGAAATGGAGGAATACCTTAATTCCATTTTAAACGAAAACAGCGGCTCTGAACACACCGATGACACAGACAGCAGCACAGATGTCTCCGAAGCTGAGGAGGCTCCTGCAGATGATGACACCCCGTCCATAGAAAACACCTCTCCCGAAGAGGAGACCGACGACTTATCCGATGAGGTGGAAGGCTCCGAAGAGAATGACAGCTCCGACGAAAATGAGGAAGCCGCTCCCGACGACGAGGACAGCCTTCGGGCTAATTTCGGACATTCCGATGATGAGGCACCGAAGCAGAATACTCCGAGGAAAAAGAAAAGAAAAAAGAAAAAGAAGGGCGCGGGACTGGTCTTCGCACTTATACTTACTTCGCTGATAATCTGCATTTCCATATTCATCGCAGTGACCGTTATCAACGTGGTAAAGACCATCACCGGACTTGACCGCGAGGACGTTCAGATAGTCGTGGAAATTCCCGAAAATTCCACTGCATATGATATTGCCGATATCCTCGAAGCGGAGGGCATCATCGACAATGCCGACCTGTTCGGTCTTATGGCTCAGTTCAAGGGCATGGACAGCTCATTCTCGGCAGGAAGCCACGTGCTTTCGCCGAACATGACCTACTCCGACATAATGGACGAGCTTTGCAGACACTACGAGGAAGAACGTGAATCCGTGGATATCACCTTCCCCGAGGGAATAACCGTATGCGACGCTGCAGCGCTCCTTGAGGAAAACGGCGTATGCGACGCTGACCGATTCATTTACATCTTCAATTCATCATCATTCGGCTTTGACTTTGAAAAGCTTGTGACCACAAGCTCCGAGAAGTTTATGAAAATGGAGGGCTATCTCTTCCCCGATACCTACACCTTCTACAAGGACGAGGAGCCTGAGGTCGTAGCTAAGAAATTCTACCGCAATTTCGAGAACAAGCTGACTCCCGACTACTACGGCAGAATGGAGGATCTGGGACTTTCACTGGAGGAGACCATAACTCTCGCTTCTATGGTGCAGGCAGAGGCTCAGAGCTTCTCCGATATGAAGAAGATATCCTCCGTATTCCAGAACCGACTGAAAAGCAAGGATTTCCCGAGGCTTGAATCCGACCCCACCACCAAGTACGTAAACAACGTGATCAAGCCCAACATCGAGATACCCGACGAGAAAATGTTCACCGCCTACGACACCTACAAGGGCGAGGGACTTCCTCCCGGACCAATATGCAATCCCGGACTTGACGCAATTTCCGCTGTGCTTTATCCCGCAGATACGGACTACTATTTCTTCTGCGCCGATCTTGACACAGGCGAGGTATTCTACGCCGAAACTTTGGAAGAGCATGAGGAAAATCTTGTCAAGGCTAATCTGAGATGA
Source organism: Oscillospiraceae bacterium (assembly GCA_051893755.1). Lineage (GTDB taxonomy): Bacteria > Bacillota > Clostridia > Oscillospirales > Ruminococcaceae > RGIG4694. The sequence goes on along the minus strand of JBJFHQ010000149.1, from coordinate 9,361 downwards.
TCTTATAAAAGCTGTGCCCGAAAATGCGCATCTTCCGCATTTATCGGGCACTTTTTTATTTCATATTTTCAAAGCTCTTCAGGCTCCGCTTTTTCAGCGCCGCCTCCAGCAGCTCGGGCAGCCGCTCGGGAGGACAGGCAAAGCAGGGCACCTCCAGCGCAGTTATCCTTTCCGCCATCTGGCTGTCATAGCAGGGCTTTCCGCTGTCTGATATTGCCAGCAGCACTATCACATTCACACCCGACTCCTTCAGCTCCCCTATCCTGCGGATAAGGCCGTTTCGATTTCCGCCCTCGTAAAGGTCGGTCACTATTAACATAGTGGTCTTTTCGGGCTCGGAAATAAGCTCCGAACAGTATGCCACCGATCTTTCAATATCCGTTCCGCCGCCCAGCTGCACGCCGTACAGCAGCTCCACAGGGTCGGAGCACAGCTCGGTAAGGTCTGTGACCTTCGTGTCAAATGCCACTACATAGGTCTTAAGCGAGTTCATGCTCGCCAGTATGCAGCCCATGACCGACGAATATATGGCAGATTCGCCCATTGAGCCGCTTTGGTCGATGTCAAGTATGACCGTCCGCGAAGCAGACTTTGAGGAATGTTCATAAAAGTAGAATTTCTCGGGAAGAAGCATTTTCCGCTCCGGGTCATAATTTTTCAGGTTCCTGCGGATAGTTAGCTTGTAGTCCAGCGCACTTGCCGACGGTATCGGCGAATGCTCCCGCTTGTTCAGCGCAGAGGTCACCGAACGCTTTATATCATCGGAAAGGCGGCGGTTTATATCCTCCACTATCTTTCGGATATACTCGCGGGCATTGTCCTTTGCCCTTTTGGGTATCTGATCCTTAAGAAGCATCAGCAGAAGAGCCGCCGTCGAGATATCGGGCTCCAGACCGTCCAGCATCTCGGGCTCAAACAGAAGCTGCTTCATTCCGCGGCGCTCTATGGCATCGTTCTGTATGACCTTTATCTCCATGGGCGCAAACAGCGTGCGCAGGTCTCCCAGCCACTTCGTGAGCTTCGGCGAGGACATGCCGTGCCCCGCTTTTCCGCTTGTCCCATCGCCGCTGTCGTTTCCGTAGATCTGCGAAAGGGCGGAATCCATGAGCAAATCCTCCGCAGACAAAGCAGCTGTGCCGCCCATGGAATCCATCTGCCGCTGACTGTCCGCTCCCAGTATCAGCCGCCAGCGCTTTAATATTTCCTTATTTTCCATTATATATCACCAAAATCAAAATCGTCCAGCTCGTCGATAGCCTGCTTTTCCTCTTCGGAAATCTCGGCTGTCACAAACTCTGCGGCTGCTTCCTTTGAGATGCCTAATACCTCGCCGATATTCTCCGCAATGTCCGATCTCTCACCGGGCGAAAATTCGGAGAATGTCCTCCGCAGGCAGACAAGTACAGGCTTGAATTCTTCCTCGTCAAGCTCCGCAGTAAATTTGCAGAGCTTCTCCCATACGCTCAATCGGCTGATAAGAGAGCGGCGGTTTTTACGGGACAGCCCTTCGAACCACAGTGCTCCGTCTGCGGGAGGCGTTCCCTTTGACAGCCTTCTGTTGATAAGCTCGGAAAGCTTTTCCGAGGTAATATTTCCTCTCTCCATAAGAATAGCACAGGCAAAGCCCGATATGAGCGGATTTGCCGTATCGCTTTCCGCAAGGTCGGAGACCGCCGTAATAAAGCGTTCTTCATCAAGAAAATCGTGGGAAAGACAGGCGTTGTTCACAGCGGAAAGCGCAGTCACCAATTCCTCCGCAGCCGCTTTGTCACAAACCGAGGCAATAGCTATCCTAAGGCAAAATCTCAGGAAAAGCTGCTGCATCAGCGGCTTTACAGGTTCGGGGTCAAGACGTCTTATATTGCCGAAGCGGACTATCTCCGAAAGCGTACCAATGGTTTTTCCTATGTCGGGCAGGGAGGTGCAGTCCGCAGCCTGTCCTTGTACGGCGGACGCTGCTGTCTTTACACAGTCGGGCAGACCGCAAAGAAATGCGTCCGATAAAGTAACTGCCGTCTCGGACAGGCTTTCCGCTTTCAGCAGCCGTGAATTAAGGGAAAAGCTTGCTGCCTGCTCCACCGTATCGCCGTTAAGTGAAGCCTCTACAATTTCTATCTCCGTTTCGGGCGACCATTGCAGCTTCCACAGCTCCGCCCATGTGGCATTATCCTGAACTCGACTCTGCGTCTCGGCGAAATGCACCCCGCACATTCTTAGCCTGTGCAGGAAAAATGAGCGGTTCAGGTCAAGGAATGCGGACTTTTCCGTTTTTACCCGCAGATTTTCACGCAGGTCAAGCTCCAGCTCCTCCCCCGTTGCTTTTCTGTACCGTTCCAGCTTCAGCTCCTTAAGCTGCCTGATAAAATCCTCCTGAACGGAGGTGCAGACCGTACCCTCGGGCAGTGAGCCTATCTTCACGCCTATCTCCGTGTCGGCACAGGCAAGGGATATCTCGCCGAAGCTGCCGTGTCCCAGACAGGTAACTGCTGCGTCCCGCAGGTCGGACAGTGCAGGCATTCTCCCGCCACGCATCGCAGCAAGAGTATCCGCAAGCCGCAGCGCCTCGATGACCTCCGCCGAGGAAGCCGCATAGCCGTTTTCACGCTGATATGCGGCTATTTTTGACAAGTATTCCGCCGATGTATCATCAATACTGCCTTTCAGTCGGTTTCTCCAGAGCAGCTCATAATATGCGGGAGCCTTGCTTCCTGCGCCGTAGCCCGAGCGGGAGGACAGTCTGTAATAGGAATAGGGCATCAGCGTAGCCTTGCACTTCACCGAAGGGAGCTTATCGGTAAGCTTTTTATCCTCCTCGGAAAAGGGGATGTTTTTCAGCCCGCAGGTATGGAATGCGCCAGTTATCACTGCAATATTTTCACCGTATTCATTTCGGGCTTCCGCTATCCGTCTGCGCATATACGCTTCGCGGAGCTCGTCATCATTCTCGGAAAATTTGCGGAGAGACCTTCCGTATTCCTCCGCCGCACTGAGAAAATCATCATAGCTTTGACAGTGCTCGAAGGTGTATTCCCAGAAGGTGTCGTTATCCTGCCCCGTGACCCGGGACATTCTTTCGTAAACGGAGACCTCCCGGGGCTTATCGTCGGAGTTTTCCTCCTCGCCCTTACCCTTCTCTGCAAGAAAGCATGATGACGGCAGGTCGCAAAACCGCACAGGCACGCCCTTTCTCACTGCCCACAGCATGGCTCTGTACTCGGGAGAAAACTCCGCAAATGGCCACATAACAGTCCTGACAGGCGCTTCTTCGGTATATGAAAGAATGGCGGCGGGCATGTGGGAATCTATCCCGCACAGCGGCTCAATGAGCGCATCAAGATCAGAGGGACCCTCTATCAGCAGGATATCGGGATTTACCCTGTCGAGAAACTCCGTGACATAGTACGCGCAGGCAGGCGAAAAATGCCTTACGCCGAAATATTCTGCCATTACGAGTTCCTCTCCCTGCACTCTGCGTAGAGGTCCGCATATGCTTTGCCCCGTTTTCTCATAACATTTTCAAGATATTCTGTCCATGCAGCCTTGTCCTTTGTTTCGTCCTTTACGATAGCTCCCTGAAGCGCGGAGGCAAGGTCGGAATCGGTGACATGACCGTTTCCGAAGCTCCCCGCAAGAGCCATGCTGTTGACCAGAAGAGATATTGCTTCTGCGGCGGAAAGCACGCCTGATGTGGGTTTCAGCTTTATCTGTCCGTCGAGAGTCTGACCGTTTCTGAGCTCTCGGAAAATGGTGACTACACGCTCAAAGGCACTGTCGTCGGGAAGTTCGGAGTTCAGCTTGAAGCTGTCCGACATCTGAGCTACGCGGGTCTTGACAATGTCTATCTCGGTCTGCATATCCGCAGGCGCTGGGAGGACTACTATATTAAATCGTCTTTTCAGCGCAGAGGACATCTCGTTAACGCCCTTATCACGGGTGTTTGCGGTGGCAATGACGGAAAAGCCCTTTCTTGCGGGGATTTCCTCGGAAAGCTCGGGGATAGAAATTCTCTTTTCGGACAATATCGAAATGAGCGCATCCTGCACCTCGCTTGCACAGCGGGAAATTTCCTCGATGCGGGCGATAGTTCCCGTCTCCATTGCGGTGTAGACGGGACTTTTCACCAGCGACTCGAATGACGGTCCCTGTGCAAGGAGCATGGCATAATTCCACGAATAGCGTATCTGTTCTTCGGTGGTGCCTGCGGTGCCCTGAATGACCTGCGAGGAATTGCCGTTTATTGCAGCAGTAAGATGCTCTGAAAGCCATGACTTGGCAGTTCCCGGCTCGCCGATAAGCAGCAGCGCGCGGTCGGTGACAAGTGTGGCAATACATATTTCCACCAGCCGCCTGTCACCCATATATTTTGGAGTGATGACCTTATTCCCCGATTTTCCGCCCATGATATAGGTGAGGACGGACCTCGGAGACATTCTCCAGCCGTCGGGGACGGGGTCTTTTTCATTTTTGATAAGAGCGTCAAGCTCCTCCTTGTAAAGCTCCTCTGCGGGGAGACGCTGTATTTCGGACATGAATATTTTCCTTTCTTTATTTTATTTTCTTGCAAGATATTCCTTTATATACCATATCTGACGGTCCAATACGGAATCGCTGACCTTTCCCTTCATAGCGGGCAGCTTTTTAAGCAGCTCGTTCATTTCCTTGGTTTTTTCACTGTCTGCCATGGGGAGATTTTCCATTACATATACGGGGAATGGATAAGAATCCTTGCCGTTATCTATGGCAGCCATTACCCATTTTGTAAAGAGCCCCTGACAGTCAAATGAATCGTCGCAGCTGCAGTATTCCGTAAATATCCTTGTCAGATATTCTCCGGGAGATATTGTCATAATTTCTATTGCATACTCAATGGCAGATCTGCGCAAACGTTCAAAATCGCTCTTCTTGCAGTTGTGCAGCAAAGATAATATTGTCCGGGCACTGTTTTGATATGCCCTACCCCTTATCTTTTCGTTTTCTCCGCCGCACTTGCTGAACAACAGGTCTGATAATGATTTCGGGAACTCATCACATATCGGCAGTATCGGGTATCTTCCGAGAATTCCTGCCCAACGCCAGTCCAGACAGTATTTATTCAATGCCGTGCTGTAATATATCGCACTCAGAATATCCATAGCATCGGTCTTGTGTTCATACACAGCATCTCCCAGCTTTTCCACCGCATTTTCGGAGTCCTCAATAAGCCGCGAAAAGAACTCCGCTTTAAAGAAAACAGAATTATCGGCGGAATACAGCCTGTGGATAAGCTCTCTGAACTCTGGGGTATTATTCTTTCGAAGATTATTGATAAGCACACAATTGAGAGCTCCGGAAGTCAGATCGCTTGCCATCAGGAGAAATCCCTCGTCTGAGTAGGGTTTGTTTGAAAGAAGAGCCGCATATTCCGGTGTTTTTACTGATCTTTCCTTAAGAGGCAATCCGTTTTCGCCGAAGTCCCTTTTTATGATATCAACCGCAAAATCCGTCGCCGTTTTTCCGCAGGCTTTTGCAATATGTGAATCGCAGGACGGCTTATACTTTTCCAGAAGCTTAGCCATGACCTCCTCCGCTTCGGAACAGTCTATCCCCACAAGCGTATCGAGAGCTGCGTTTTTCAGCTTGCCCTTCTGCGTTTTATAAAGCTCCGCAAGCTTCGGCGCATTGGACTTATCCATGCCGAGAGCTTCAATGGCGGAAAGTCTTACATTCTGCGCCGCTTCTTCATTATCGGCAATGGAGAGATACCACTCGTTTTCCTCACTGCCCGCAAGTCTTGCAGTCAATCCCACTTCCTTGCCCGAGCTTTTCGGGTCATAAATATCCACAGAATTTTTCATCAGGGTCACAAAGCCTTTGCCGTATATTCCGTACATCAGCTCGGCAACGCTGTTGATATTCGCACTTCCCTTTCCGCATACCTTCATAAAAGCGGAAAGCACCCTCGGGTCAGAAAGAAGCTTTATTTCGTCGGCGGTGAGCTCCTCAAGCTTGGGGCTGCATTTTGTAACCTTTTCGCAGAGCACCGTCACAGCCGAATACGGCAGCCCTTCGGGAAGCTTTTCATCATAGGAAAAATCCGCTTCTTCCGTTTCAGAATTGTCCCCGAACGTCCCCTGAGTCACAGCCAGCGCGTCCGCAAGAGCGATGCAGTCCGCCAGCGTTTCGGGAGCATTATCCGATGAGAATAACTGTCCGCACAATGCGTACAATTTGGCAAACGCCTTGTTTGCGGCGGACAAGGGCTCAAAGGCTTCATATGCTTTTTTTAGTCTGAAATCCTCGGAAATGGTCTGACAGCCTGCGGCGGCTATGTAGTATAATCTTTGACGGAGGTCGTAGAATGGAGTTGTATTCATGAAAACCGTTCCTTTCTCAGCAAAGTCTTATTATGCCGTTCTCATTTACTATGGACACGGGACACAGGTAAATTTTCCGCTCCGACGGCAGATAGAAAAATTCTCCCAGCATGGCACCATTTTTAAGATATCGTCCGTCCAGCACGGACAAAACAGAGCATGTATCGGGATAATTTCCGTTCGGTCTCACAGCAATGGTCTCATCGCCGAATTTCAGCACGGGGTGACCGTCCGTCACGGCAAACCCAATGGAATCAAAGGGTATCAGCAGAGCGGCGCTGTCGTCGGAAAGGGTGTTTTTCAGCTCATTCTTCACCTTTTTGACCGCTTCGGCAAGGCTTGTCTCCGCCTTTGACAGTATCTCGGGATATACGCTGCCATCTGCATCGGATATCTCCGCGCTCTCCCAGCGGATACGCCTGTTCATGCCGCCCGGATAGCGATAAAGCTCCTTTATCCTATGTACGCCGAACACGGAATCCTCCGCCTTGATGTACTTCTGCGCCTTCAAGGGACGGATATTCTCGGTTTTTGATATCTCACCCGAATCAAGATCTATCCAGTATGCCGTATCCACGTCCGATTTGTGCATATCATCATGAAGCACCGTAAAGGAAAGCTGGATAATACGTGCATTCTCCTTATACAGACCTATCTCCCTGAGCTGTGACAGCTTCCAGACGTTTCCAAGTGCTTCGTAGAGGATACTGTCCTCGGGGAGGACCTCGCCGCTTTCCAGCTTTGAGCTGATATACGCGCGGCTTTTCCGTATGGAGGACGACAGCTTCACGCACAGTCCCGTGAGACGTTCAAGCTCGCTGTCATCTGGGTCGGAGGACAGCTCCTGTGCGGCGGAGATTATCTCATTCATTATTGCCTGCGGCTCGGGCAGATAGTAGTCTCCCAGCTGCTTTGCAAGATTTTTATACTGCTCTGCGGATGCCTTGTTCACCGAGGAAACTCCCCTGCTCAGCAGATCATTGACGAACTGCTCTGCAAGATCAAGTCCCTCCGCCTGTCTGCGGAGCTTCTTTTCGGCAGCTGCCTTGTTCTGCTTCGGAGGCTTTTTCTCGCCGCCATTATCGGGATCTGCAGCCTTATCCGCCTTTTTGGCAAGCTTTTCACGCTTCCGGGCTATATCCTCGGGGATATCCGCCGTTTCAAAGCTTTTTCCCGCCAGCCATTCAAACATTATTGCAAGACTGTGCTTGCAGGGGAACTGTCTGCTTGGACAGGAGCAGCGGAAAACAGGCGCTTCTCCCGAAAAATCGGCGGAGGTCATATAAGGCTTGCTGCCGCTGCCCTTACATTCTCCGAAGATAAGGGTCTCGTCGGCTGTTTTGCAGAGCTTCACAAAGCCTCCCGAACGGGATATTTTCTGACCGTTCGACACAGCCGCGGAATTTGGCGCAAGCGATCGTATCATATCCTCATTTATTACCTTTGCAGTTGACAAATATATCCGCTCCTTTTTAAAAATATTTCATATTACTGTTAATATTATATAATATCAGCAATATAATTTCAATACTTTTCCAATCATCTTACAGACATTTTGACAAAATATACATGTGCTCTGTATCATTTATGTTCAATAAGTCAAGAACACCGCTTTACCCTGCAAAAATGTCTTGCGGACGACGCTGCGGACTTTTATCAAACACATGTAAAATCGCATAAAACTGCTTTTTTTGTCTTGACAATTTTTATTGATTGTGGTATAAATATTATAAGTATAGCTATGCCGTTTTCGTTATGGCAGCATAGCTATACTTATGAACATACTTATTTATAAACAGAAAAAGAATAAGTAAAGGAGAGGTAAATATGACAAGCAAAAAAACAGGGCTTTCAAGGATGATCGCATTTGCTACTGCTTTTGCTCTGTTTCTGACCCTGACGATCATTCTGCCGCCGGGATCAATGAAAGCAAAGGCAGGCTATGAAAATGCCGTGCCCGTCGAACAGACGGGAATGACGATCTCCGCATTCAGCGTGAAGGTCAACGGAAATGAACTTAAAAAAGGCGACACCGTACGAAACGGCGATCAGCTCGCTCTCACCTTCAAATGGGAGCTGCCCAACGACCACGAATACACAGACAGTACATTTGTCTGCGATCTTACCGACAAGCTCAACGGGATAAGCCTTCCCGAACAGAGCATACCTGTCGGAAATATCGCGATATATACTATCTCAGACAACAAGCTGTACATTCAGCTGCTGGAAGGCTCTATCGGACGAAGCGGCTCCTGTGAGCTCAGCGGTACTATCTCCGTAGCAAAGGAACAGGTGGACGAGGACGGTAAGTTTACTCTGAAATTCTTCGATAAGTCCATTGATGTTATCGCTCCCGAGTTTACTACCCCCGGACTGTACATTACAAAGGGAAACAGCGGTCCCGCAGAATACGATCAGGCTGACGGTGAATACTACCAGAAATTCGTAGTTTACGTCGGAAGCAACGGTCAGGATTCCGATAATGTGTCCATAAAGGACTTCGGTACGTCTCTGTACGATTTTTCATCTGTTTCCGCAGCTGATATCGCAGTATATACCGGCGACAGCACTACCCCCAACGATCCGTCAAGCTATACATTTACTTCCGATCCCGGCTCAAACGGCTTCTCGCTTCAGCTGGGAAGAGTCGAAAAGAACTGGGAAAAACGCATAAGGATCGAATACAAGGTCAAGGTAAAGTCAGACAAGCTCCTTGATCCCTCGCTCTCATGGGACGACAGAAAAAATACCGCACAGGTATATGTAAATGACAAGCTTCAGCAGACCAACTACGGTTATGCACAGTTCACTCCTCCTTCTGTTTCAAAGGAAGGTGCTCTGAACGAGGACAAGTCTAAGATCAAATGGACAATTACTGTCGATCTCAAGGATTATGCCGACAAATTCATGTCCGCAGTTCCCGAAAAAACATTGACCTTAAAGGATATTCTTGACAGCACTGTCACAGATAAGTCAGAATTCACAGCTATCTTCGGTGATGACGGAAG
>JBJFHQ010000148.1:1534-14300 GCA_051893755.1 Oscillospiraceae bacterium | reverse complement strand
AAGAACTTACAAGATAATCCGCGTTCACAACGGCGTTCCTACTGTTCTGGATTGCAATTTTGACCCCGCAACCGGTATGGCAAGCTTCAGGACAGACAAGTTCTCAACATATGCAATTGCTTATGTTGACACCACAAACGCAGAGCCCGTGATGCCCGCAGTACAGTATCCCATTAATCTCGGCACAGACGGCAGAGTTCATGCTGACAAGACCTCCGCTGCTGCAGGTGATACTATCACTATTTCCGTTGACCCCGGATATATCGCACACGTATTCTCCGGAAACACCGAAATAGCAAGAATAACAAGCTCAGGCACATTCGTAATGCCCGCAAACGGCATAAAGGTAGTGGTTGAGTGCGAGCTGGGACATTATATGCTCACAAAGGCACGCTCCTACGTTTATTCCTACGACAGCGGCATGGATAAAATTACAGTAAACGCAACAAAGAATCAGAAAAATACCGTGACAGTGAACCTCGGCAGGGAATATGCCGACAAGTCATTCACCGTCTACGAGGGCAAAAAGAGCACCAAGGTAAAGGTCACCGAGGGCACTCTTGACGCAAACGGAAAAATTACGCTTGAAGTTGATTTCGGAGAGAATTATACCCTCGTTGTTGAGGACTGACATATCCTTCGGACACATACACAGACAGCCGAGCTGCTATCAGCCCGGCTGTTTTTCTCTGAAAAAAAACAGCACGGTCTGTCTGACGGTGCTGTCTTATGAAATATTGTGAATACTTTTTGCGGAACTTATCTGACCGCGGGAGAGCTTTTCATTGCTCAGAATTCGATCTTGTCTTCGATGTACTTAACGAGGTCGTCTATCTTAACTCTTTCCTGAGCCATGGTATCTCTGTCACGGACTGTTACGCAGCCGTCCTCAAGAGTGTCGAAGTCGTAGGTGATGCAGAAGGGGGTGCCTATCTCGTCCTGACGGCGGTATCTCTTGCCTATCTGACCTGCCTCGTCGTACTCCACGCTGAACTTCTTTGCAAGCTTTGTGTAAAGCTCCTGAGCAGGTTCTTTAAGCTTCTTTGTGAGAGGAAGCACAGCTGCCTTGACGGGAGCCAGTGCAGGATGAAAATGAAGCACAGTTCTGACATCAGCCTTGTCACCCTCGCCGATGTCCTCCTCGTCGTATGCCTCGCAGATGATGGACAGGAACAGTCTCTCAACGCCCAGCGAAGGCTCGATAACGTAAGGCACGTACTTCTCGTTTGTTTCGGGGTCGAAATATTCCAGCGACTTGCCGCTGACCTTCATATGCTGAGAGAGGTCGTAATCTGTTCTGTCGGCGATGCCCCAGAGCTCGCCCCAGCCGAAGGGGAAGAGGTACTCGAAGTCGGTAGTCGCCACGGAGTAGAAGCACAGCTCCTCGGGAGAGTGGTCTCTCTGACGGATATGCTCGTCCTTGATGCCCAGCGACAGCAGGAAGTTATGGCAGTAGGTGCGCCAGTAATCGAACCATTCAAGGTCGGTGCCGGGCTTGCAGAAGAATTCCAGCTCCATCTGCTCGAACTCGCGGACACGGAAGATGAAGTTTCCGGGAGTGATCTCGTTTCTGAAGGACTTTCCCACCTGACCTACGCCGAAGGGCACCTTCTTGCGGCTTGTCCTCTGAATGTTGAGGAAGTTCACGAAAATACCCTGCGCAGTCTCGGGACGAAGATAAAGCTCGTTCTTGGTATCCTCGGTAACGCCCTGGAAGGTCTTGAACATCAGGTTGAACTGGCGGATAGGGGTGAAGTTCTTCTTGCCGCAGTTCGGGCACTTGATATCGTGAGACGCGATAAATTCCTCCATCTGCTGATTAGTCCAGCCTGCGGGATTCTCGCCTGCCTGATCTTCGATGAGCTGGTCTGCGCGATGTCTTGTCTTGCACTCCTTGCAGTCCATAAGAGGGTCGGAAAATCCGCCGATATGACCCGAAGCTACCCAGGTCTGAGGATTCATAAGTATTGCGGAATCCAGTCCCACGTTATAGGGAGACTCCTGCACGAATTTTTTGAGCCAAGCATTCTTGATATTGTTCTTAAGCATTGCGCCCAGAGGACCGTAATCCCATGTGTTGGCAAGTCCGCCGTAAATTTCGCTTCCGGGATATACAAAGCCTCTGCCCTTACAGAGCGCAACGATCTTATCCATAGTTTTTTCAGCCATAATACAAACCACCTTAAATTATAATGCGCAGAAAGCGCCGCTATGCTTATTATATTACATTCTGCGGGATATGTCAAGAAATTTTTTCTTATTCCCGCAAAATCCGCAAAAAGAAAAGCCGCCGTAAGGCAGCCTTTCCGTTTTCTCACGCAGAAGCGTTATTATTCAATAACAACTGTACGCTCGTCGTTCAGAACATCGTCGGGGACAGTCACGCCGATAGCCTCTGCTGTGGTCTTGTTTACGTACTTGTAGAGGTCGGTGTCGAATACCTTGACGGGTATCTCGGACGCTGTCTTTTCGCCCTTGAGTATCTGATCTGCCATATTGGCGGTCTCCTTGCCCAGGTCTGTGTAGTCGATGCCGAGTGTAGCAAAGCCGCCGTCCATTACCATGGAATCGGCTCCTACGTACATGGGCTTCTTAGCTTCCTTTGCTGCTTCGGAAACTGCTGCCATTGCAGCTGCGATAGTGTTGTCGTTGGGGGAGAAGCCTGCGTCCACCTCTTCGAACATTACCTGTGCTGCCTGCTGTACCTCGGAGGAGTTGGTAACTGTCTTTTCAACAACGGTGATTCCGTGTGCATCGCAGTAAGCCTTAACCTCTTCGAGGCAGGAAACGGAGTTAGCCTCGCCGGGGTTATAGAGGTAGCCGAGGGTATTGATAGGAGTCATCGAAGTGGCAAAATCGAGGATAAGGTCGATCTGGAGCGCATCGGAGGTGCCTGTGATGTTCTTGCCTGTGCTTTCGAGGCTGTCTGCGAGACCTGCGCCTACAGGGTCGGTAACTGCGGAGAACACAACGGGTATCTCATCGGAAACGGTTGCGGCAGCCTGTGCTGTGGGCGTTGCGATAGCCACGATGATATCCTTGCCGTCGCTCTCAAAGCTCTGAATGATAGAGTTTGCTGTGGAGACCTCGCCCTGTGCGGACTGGAACTCGAACTCTGCATTTTCGCCGTCTATGTAGCCAAGCTCGTTCATCTGTGCGGTGAACGCATCTCTGATAGTATTGAGGGACTGATGCTCGACGATCTGGATAACGCCGATCTTAACCTTTTCGCCGTCTGCTGCGGCTGTGCTGTCGGAAGCTGTGTCAGCGGCATTTCCGCAGCCTGCCAGCATTCCAAGACAGAGTGCCGAAGCGGCAGCTGCCGAAATCAATTTTTTGAATCTCATGATCATATTTCCTCCATTCACTTTCACATAACGGCAGACGATATTATTGCTCCCCCAATTAACTATTGAATTTTCTGCTTGCCCCGCTGACGAAATCCGTCGTCAGAAAACCTTGAAATATCCGCATATTCCTGCGGTTTTCTTCCTAGGCTTTCGTCAGCGGTTCTGCGCATAAATCTTCATCAGTTAATTGGGGGAGCAATATCCACCGTATACCCATTATAATACCACACAAGCCCCCCATTGTCAACTTGAAATTTAAACTAACTTGACGAAAATATGACGGGATTTATAATGCAGATTTCATAATCAATGGGCGATATGTCATTGACTTTTATGTGAGAAAATGTTATACTGGATACAAATCAGGCGTTGGGAGGCTGTAATGTGAAAATTCTTCATCTGTCGGATCTGCATCTGGGGAAAAGCCCGTTTAAAAAGGATATCTCCGCTGTTCAGCGGAGGCTTTCCCGCATCATCGCAGATACTGTAAAAGAGCATGATATCGGCGCAGTGCTGGTCTCGGGGGACGTGTATGATACCGCTACCTCCACTGCCGCTGCGAATGTGCTCTGGGACGAGCTTGCAAGAATGCTTATCGTGGACTGCAAAGTGCCTGTGTGCGTTATTTCGGGAAACCATGACGGCGCAGAGCGGCTTTCCGTATGCTCGGAAATATTAAAGGCATGCGGGCTTCACATCAGGGGCAGGCTCGACGGCTTTGATGTGCCCGTTTCGGTGGGGAATGCGGACATCTACATGATACCGTTCTTTGAAAAGGGTCATGCCGAGGGCTTCTTTAAGAAACAATTCACGAGCCTTTCCGCCGCTTACGAGGAGATAACAGATGTGATACGCCGCAGAATGGACAGCTCCAGATGCAATATCATCATGGCTCACTGCTTTGCTTCGGGAGGGGTGCCCTCTCAGAGCGAGACCTCCGCAGAGCTTATCTTCTCCGAAAAGGATATCGCCGCAGTGGGAACGCTGAGCGTTGTTCCGACCGATGTTTTCCGCGGCTTTGATTACGCCGCTCTCGGACATATCCACAAGCCCCAGACTCTCGGCGGCAGCAGCGGGGATACTATTATAAGATACTGCGGGACTGCGATGAAATACAGCTTCTCCGAGGAAGGTCAGGAAAAATCCTTCAGCATCTACGATACCGATACTCATACGCTCGAGACCGTATCATGCCCCGAGCTGCTGAAATTCAGGGTGGTAAGGGGCAGCTTTGACGAGGTGTGCGCAAAGGCTCCCGATTTTGACGGCACGGAGCTTGTGCGGGTGGAGCTCACCGACTTCGACAGCACCGTTACCGCCGACCGCATACGGGAGCTTTATCCCAATGCGATGCAGGTGGTCCGTCCGAGCCGCAGTCTCCCCGAGATGCGAAAGAGCGATATCTCCGACGATGATATCGCACAGATGAACGTGCTTGAGCTTGCCGCAAAATATCTGAAGGAGTTTTACGGCGCAGAGCTTACCGACAGTCAGACCGAATGGCTGAGAGCGGCAGAAAAGGAGTGTGAAAGCGATGATACCCCATAAGCTTGTGATGAAGGGCTTCGGAAGCTATCTAAAGGAGACTGTCATCGACTTTGACAGCGTGGACAGCATCTTTCTCATAGACGGCTGCACGGGAACGGGAAAATCCATGATACTGGACGCCATGACCTATGCGCTTTACGGCGAGAGCTCGGGCGACCGCACCGATGTTTCGGGAGACCGTACTCCGCTGATGTCGAAATGTCTGCGGGGCGGCGACCGCAGGATGACGGTGGAGTTCACCTTTGAAACGGCAGGCAGGATGTACAGATTCTGCCGCGAGGAATGGTATACAAAGCCGAGAAAAAACAGCGAGAGCGGCGGCACTCCGCAGATGAGAGCATGCGTTTACGATATCACAAACGGCGAGGAACAGATAAACGCCAAGGACACCTATACCGAGGTCAACAGTATCGCTGCGGATATACTGCATATGTCCTGCGACCAGTTCTGCCAGATTGTGGTGCTGCCCCAGGGCAAGATAGAAAAGCTCCTTACGGGCAATTCCAAGGAAAAGGGGGACCTTTTCAGAGATCTTTTCGGCACAGAAAAGATAAAGCGCATCACCGACTCCCTGAACAAGCGCAGCCTTGAAGCGGCAGGCGCTGTCAGGCTGAAGCAGTCCGAGCTTGAAAAGTACTACAAGCCCGATTTTGAGAGCATGGAGGCTCTGCGAGGGGAGCTTGACAGCCTTGAAAAGGAACACTCGGAGGATATGAAGGTCATTGCCGAACAGGAGGCTGCTCTGAAAAGGATATCCGACAGATACGAAGAGTGCGTAGCTCTTGCCGGGCGATTCGGGGAGCTTGACAGACAGAACGGCGAGCTTATCCGCCTGAAGGGGCTCGGGGACGAGTTTGCTCACAAAAAGGCGGAGCTGGAGCTTATCGAAGCGCAGATAAGGTCTGTTTCGGAATACAATGCCTATAAAACGGCGGAGAAAATGCTGAAATTCCGCACTGAGGAAAGAGTGCGGACTGCCGGGCTGAGGGCTGCTGCCGACAGGGGCTGTGCTGCCGCAAGGGCTGAGCTTGAAGAGCATATGCTGGGCGAGGCTAAGGCTAAGGCTGCCGAGAAAAGGCTGGACGAGCTTATGTCCCAGACCGAGCTGTACGGGAAAATAAGCGCCGCCGAAAAGGAATACAAAGCGGCAGGAGCGGCTGCGCAGCTGTCGAAAAAGACTGCGGAGGAAGCGGCGGCGCGCAGAAAAGAACTGGACAGCAGGGTGAGCGCTTCCGAGGAAAGGGCGGAAAAACTTCGCAGGGAAAATGAAAATATCCCCGAACAGCTTATCGCACTGAATGACAGAAAAGCGCTGCTCGAAAAGGGACGGGAGCTTTCTGCGGAGATAGCAGGGAAAAAGGCTGTGCAGGAAAAAATGCTTGCCGGGTATGAGGAAAAATGCAGGAAGTGCGATGAAGCGGACGGCATTATGAAAAGGCTGGGCGAGGAATATGACGCTGCCTTTGAAGCGCACATCGGAGGACTTGCGGCAGAGCTTGCACGGGGACTTAAGGAGGGCGAGAAATGTCCTGTCTGCGGAAGCGTGCATCATCCCGAGCCCTTTGGCGCATTGAATGAGGCGGTCATCTCCGCAGAGGAAGTGAAAAAGAAAAAGCTCATACTGGAAAGGTCGGCGGAAAAGCTCTCCGGTATGAAGCAGGACAGGGACGGCTCTAAACATGACCTCGACAGGCTTACCTGCGAGCTTTCCGAAAAGAACGCTAAGCTTAAGGAGTGCGGCTATTCTGCGGAAGAGCTTGCCCGTGTTTCGGCTGAGATAGGAGAGCTTAAGAAACGGTCGGCGGAGCTTTCGGGACTGGACAGCGTTATAAGCAGGCTGCGCAGTGAGCTGAGAGCTGCCTCGGACGCGGAAAGAGCTGCTGCGGAGAAATACTCCGACGACAAGCTTCGGCTTGCAAATGCCGCAAGGGAGCTTGACATATTAAAGCAGAGCCGCGCCGAGGGCATCGACAGCATAGAAAGCCTTAACATGGAAATAGCCCGCTGCCGTGAGATATTCACAAAGTACGGCAGTGTGCTGGAAATGCGGAGGGCTGCCTTCTCCGAGGCTGAAAACAGGGCTGTTTCCGCAAAGGCTCAGCTTGAAGCGGCGGAAAGGGAATTATCAAAGTCGGAGGAAGAGCGCAGCGAAGCCCTTCACTTGCTGGAGAAAAAGCTTATCGAAAACGGCATTACTCAGAAGGCGGAGCAGTTCGTCCCCGATGAGGTCGGCATTAAATCGGTGGACGCTCTCAGGAAGCTTTGCTCCGACTATGACGCGCAGTTGAGAAATACTGCCGCCGCAGTTTCGGAGCTGTCCGCGGAGCTTGAAGGAAAGGAACGCCCCGATATCGAAGGGCTAAGAGCCGAAAAGGACGCTCTCGGCGACAGGATAAGCGCCGCAAAGGAGATATCTATCCGAAGAGAAGAGCGGATAAAGGGACTGCGGAAAAATTCCGGGGAATATGACAGAGCCTTCGGAGAATGTGAAAAGGATAGAAAGGCTGCTGCCGAAATGGAGGAATTCGCCAACATGCTGGGCGGAAAAAACGGAAAGCAGATGTCCTTTGAGAGGTATGTGCTGGGAGTTATGCTGGATATCGTTCTTGCCCGTGCTAACGTTATGCTGGAGGGCGTCCTCGATTCAAACTACCGTCTGTACAAGCAGTCCGAGGGCTCGGGGAACACCTCCTACGGACTGGATATAAATGTTATCAACTACTCCATTGACGCGGCGGGAGCGGATTATTCGGTACGCATGCTGTCGGGGGGCGAAAAGTTCGTTATGTCCGTGATACTGGGGCTGGCTATCGCCGAGACCGTTCAGAGCAGAACAGGCGGCATCGAAGTCAATTCGCTGTTCATCGACGAGGGCTTCGGCACCCTTGACAGCGAAGCCCTTGAAGAAATACTGCAGGTCCTCCAAAGCTGCGGAGCGGGTAAAAAGATAGGCATTATTTCCCACGTGGAGTCGCTGGAGATGATACCCACAGGTTTCGAGATAACGAAAAATCCCATGGAGGGAAGCGTTGTCAGGGTCAGAACACTATGATAGTCCGCGGTATGTATTTTTTGATATGCGGATAGGTAAAAATGAACATTTTAAAACGATAATTTAAAATTATCAACAATATTTTATTAAATTTACAAACTGGATATGAATTATTCATTTATTATTAATACTTGTATTGGAAAATTACAGTATAATATAAAAGTATAGGGGTAACTGTTTTGTGTTGCCGAAATCATAAGATCATTCGGGGGCGAGCTCCCGATACAGATACAGCTCAGGCTAAAATGTAGGAGGTATATTTTTTATGTCTATGGGAAAGGTTCTTGTTGTAGATGACGATAATAATATCTGCGAGCTTTTAAAGCTTTATCTGGAAAAGGACGGCTATACCGTTATGGTCTCCCATGACGGAGAAGAGGCTGTTGTCAAGTTCAACGCACTTAAGCCCGACGTCGTTCTGCTGGATATCATGCTCCCCGGTCTTGACGGCTGGCAGGTGTGCAGAGAGATAAGAAAGAAGTCCAATGTGCCGATAATCATGATAACCGCAAAGTCCGAGACCTTCGACAAGGTATTGGGTCTTGAGCTGGGCGCCGATGACTACGTTGTCAAGCCCTTCGATACTAAGGAGGTTATCGCAAGAATAAAGGCTGTTTCCAGAAGAGCAAGCCAGTCTGCTCCCGATAACGAGGTCAAGGAGGTCAAGTACGACAAGCTGGTCGTTAACATGACAAGATATGAGCTCCGCGTGGACGGCAAGGTCCTCGATACTCCTCCCAAGGAGCTGGAGCTGCTTTTCTACCTCGCTTCCAATCCCAACAGGGTCTATACAAGAGATCAGCTCCTCGACGAGGTATGGGGCTTTGAATATTACGGCGATTCCCGTACTATCGACGTTCACATCAAGCGTCTCCGCGAAAAGCTGGAGAACGTTTCGGACAAGTGGGCACTTAAGACCGTCTGGGGCGTAGGCTACAAGTTTGAGGCAGAGGAAGAAGATGCATAACAGCATTTTCACAAGATTTTTCTATCTTTGCTTTTCTATACTTGCGGGAGCGCTTATCTGCGTGGGCGCAGTCCATATTTTCGTGTCGCTGGAGACCTATCAGCGCGATATGAAAAATGACCTGACCAACGATGTTATAGAGGCTGTGGAGTTTGCACAGGTCGCTGTCATCTCCGATACCGCAAGCTCCGAAACGGCGGCTGTTATCACGAATTACTTCAACACGCTGTCCGCTCATACGGATACCGATCTTTTCCTTACCGACGACGCAGGCAGGGTGCTTTACTGCTCCGACAGCATCCAGTCGATCATGGACAGGACTGTCTCGGAAATTATTATGTCCGGGATCAGGGAGGAGGGCACCTATTCCTTCAGCACCATGAACGGATTTTATGAGGAAACCTGGTTCAACATGGGCTATAAGGTGACCTGCGGCGGAAGGGTGTTCTACGTTTTCGGACGCAAGAGCGCTGACAGTATGCGCGCTTATATGGTCAGACTGCTGAGCTCCTACCTTCTTACGGCAGTGATCGTCATGTCGCTTTTCTACCCTGTGCTTTACTATTCCATTATGCACATCGTCCGTCCTATCAGCGATATGACCAAGGCGGCGCAGCGCTTCGGCGAGGGGGATTTCTCTCAGAAGATAAAGACTGTCGATGACTCCGAGCTGGGCTATCTCGCAAATGCAATGAACGAAATGGCTGCCTCCCTTGAACAGATAGAGGAAACCAGAAAGAGCTTTATCTCGAACGTTTCCCATGAGCTGAAAACGCCTATGACTACTATCGGCGGCTTTGTGGACGGTATCCTCGACGGCACTATCCCTAAGGCTCAGCACAGATATTATCTGCGCATAGTCTCCGAGGAGGTGGACCGCCTTGCAAGACTGGTCCGCTCTATGCTCAACATCTCCAAGTATGAATCCGGCGAGGTGGAGCTTCAGACCGAAAGCTTTGAGGCAAATGCTCTTATCTTCAAGACCGTGCTCCTGTTTGAGAAGCGCATCGACGACAAGCATGTGCAGATAGAGGGTCTCGATTCGGACAGGTTCTATCTCAATGCGGATATCGACCTTACTCAGCAGGTCATATATAATCTTACCGAAAACGCCGTTAAGTTCGTAAACGACGGCGGAACTATCACCTTCGGCTACGAGGTCAGGGGAGACCTTACCGCTATTCGCATAAGAAACAGCGGCGAGGGGCTTAAACAGAATGAAATATCCAAGGTTTTCGACCGCTTCTATAAGACGGACGAATCCCGCGGAAAGGATAAGACCGGCGTGGGACTGGGTCTTTCTATCGTGCGCTCCATAATCAAGCTGCATAACGGAGAGATACTTGTCCGCAGCAAGTCGGGCGAATATACAGAATTTGAATTTACACTGCCAACAGGCACGCCTCCGCCGAAAAAAGCGGCAGGGGCAAATACAACGGGGTCGGAGAGCTAATACTAAAACGGTAGTATTATGTAGTGCTCTGACCTTTCTTTTTTCACAGCGAAAGGAGCTTTTATGGACGAGTTAAATCCAAATGAAAACAATCGGGAGGGTATTTCCGCGGAGAACAGCACTCCTGCGGAGAATCCTCCCCGTGAAGATATCTCCGGGGCTATGCAGGAAAATGCGCCGCAGAAAAGCGGCTCGGATATAATCGACATCATCGACGGGATTGATACGTCAAAAATGAACAATTCCGCACCGTCTGCCGATAATTCGCCAAACGACGGACCTTTTGCGGAAAAGGATTATAGCATGGATCAATTCCACAATCCCCCCCGCCCGCAGCAGAATTTCAGCCGCGGATATGGTCCGAATGCGTATAATCAGAATGTGTACAATCAGAATGCATACAATCCAAATGCATACAATCCCAATGCATACAATCCGAACGCGTATAATCAGAATGCATACAATCCGAACGCGTATAATCCGAATGCATACAATCCGAATGCATACAATCCCAATGCATATAATCCCAATGCATACAATCAGAACGCATACAACCCCGAGCCCAACAGATATGACCCGAATGCATATGACCCCCATGCTTACGACCCGAATCGGGGCGGTCATTATCCGAACGGCACGTACAGCGGCGCTTCTGCGGCGGTAAAGAAAAAGCGCATCTCAAAGGGAGCCCTTGCGGCTATCATTATTTCAATAGCTGCGCTGTTTGTGCTGATAGTTATAGTGCTGGCATTTTCGTCGGTGGACGAGTCCTATGACGAGCTGACCTCTGCGTCTGCCGATGAGATCGTATCGGATAATTCATCGGGCGAAAGCGGAGTTTCCGTGAATATCCCCATTCAGACAAAGCCTGCCCTTGAATCCAAGTATTACGAGGACGAGGAAACGGGGCTGCTTACGGTACAGGGTGTGGCAAAGCGCGTATCTCCGTCTGTTGTGGACGTTATGGTTTTCCGCGATACCAGCCTTTATCCCTATTCCACGGGAAGCGGAATAATCATCTCCGAGGACGGCTATATCGTCACAAACGCTCATGTGCTGACAGATGTGAGCGCGGGACTTAAGGTCGTTCTCGACAACGACGAGGAATACAAGGCGGAGATAATCGGACAGGACAGCCGAACCGATATTGCTGTCATCAAGATAGAAGCCGAGGGTCTGACAGCAGCCGATCTGGGCGACTCCGACCAGCTGGAGCTGGGTGAGATGGTGGTCGCTATCGGAAATGCGGGCGGATATTCGGGCACTCTTACCGTGGGCTATGTTTCGGGACTCAACCGCGAGGTCAGGACCAGCTCCGACGGCGATACCATGACCTGCATCCAGACCGACGCAGCAATGAGCCCCGGAGTTTCGGGCGGAGCGCTTATCAACATGTACGGTCAGGTGGTCGGCATCACATCATCGAAGTACAAGTCAAACGCCCTTGATGAGGGCATAGGCTTTGCCATAACCACGCAGTTTGCCAAGCCAATTATCGAGGATATCATCTCTCAGGGCTACATCAGCGGACGAGTTCGTGTGGGTATAACATACACAGTGCTTACCGATGAAATGGCGGAGACCTTCGGTGTGCAGAGGGGCATAATCGTCCAGTCCATAGACGAGAGCTGTGATATTGCGCAGACCGAGCTGCAGACGGGAGATATCATAACCGAGCTGAACGAACAGGAGGTCTACAGTGCGCAGACAATCAGAAAGGCTCTTGAGGACTGTGAGCCGGGAGATGTGATCTCCGCCCACGTTTACAGAAAGGGCGTTACCGAGGACGAGTACGAAGAGTTCGACATTTCATTTGAGCTCATGCAGGACACAACACTCAGCTGATAAGGATAAATAAAGCGCAGGCTTCCAAAATAGGCAAGCCTGCGCTTTTTTTGATTTTCAGACATTTATCGCTGTCCTGCGTTATCCTCGGAGCCTTCTTCATCTTCGCACCAGACCACGCGAACTTTGCCGTTTTGTGCGTCGGTGCAGCTGAGGGTGATGTAGAGAACATTGTCCCCGAATTTTTCCGCAGGGATTATCTCATCGAAATCGGAGCCGTCGTATCTGTCGGTCTCGCCGTTGCCCGAAAGGATGATCTCCATGCTGCCCGATCCTATGGACGATTCTATCCGCAGGCTATTGCTGTTTATCTTAAAGCCGTTGGCGAAATCCCCGTCCATTGATTCAAAGGAGCAGTTCCAGCCGTTTTCGTCGTTGGTCTGAACGAGCTTTTTAGCCTTATAATTTGAGCCTGTACAGCCGCACAGAAGCACTGCGCATATTATTGCCGCAGGAATTATTCTTTTCATAAGAACAGACCTCCTTATTAGAAGCAAGACTTTCAGATGCAAGAGGCAAGAGATTTTGCTTTTGGTATTATATGCTTTGGG
>JBJFHQ010000148.1:0-1434 GCA_051893755.1 Oscillospiraceae bacterium | reverse complement strand
ATTATCTGCTCTCTGTCAGGACCAACGCCTACCATCTTTATCTTACACTCGCACAGCTCTTCCAGCCGCTCGATATATTCTCTGCATACCTCGGGCAGCTCCTCAAAGCTGCGGCACTTGGATATATCATCATTAAAGCCCTTGTGCTCTTCGTATATGGGCTCGCAGCCTTCCAGTCCCTCCAGTGTGGGCGGGAAATCCTTGATGATAGTTCCGTCCGCCTTCTTGTAGGCGGTGCATATCTTAAGTGTATCTATTCCTGCCAGCGTGTCAAGCTTGTTCACAACAATGCCCGTAAGACCGTTGACTCTTACCGCATGGCGCATGATGACCGAATCAAACCAGCCGATTCTTCTGGGACGGCCTGTGTTTGTGCCGTACTCGCCGCCCTTGTCTCTGATGAAGTCGCCTGTGCTGTCGAAAAGCTCGGTGGGGAAGGGACCCTTGCCAACTCTTGTGGTATAAGCCTTTGCAACGCCGTATATCTCGTCTATCATCTTAGGACCAACGCCTGTGCCTGTGCATACTCCGCCCGAAACGGGGTGAGAGCTCGTAACATAAGGATATGTACCGTAATCAATATCAAGGAGCGTAGCCTGTGCGCCCTCGAAGAGGATAGTTTTTCCTGCCTTGTTAGCCTCGTAGGTGAGCACCGAAACATCGCCCTCATACTTTGCGAGGCGCTTGCCGTACTCGGTGTATTCCTCTATCATTGCTTCGATATCAACGGGTGTGCCGCCGAAAACCTTAGTGATTATCTCATTGCGGAGACTGCCTGTCGCTCTTGCCTTTTCCGCGAATATCTCGGGGTGGATAAGGTCATAGAAGCGGATACCGCTGCGCTCGTACTTGTCCATGTAAGCGGGGCCGATGCCGCGTCTTGTGGTGCCGATGTCCTTGCCGCCGCGGAATGCCTCGGAGAGACCGTCAAGCTCGATGTGCCACGGAAGAACTATCTGTGCACGAGGGTCAATTCTAAGGTTATCGCAGGAGATGCCTCTTGCCTGCATGCCTTCGATCTCGCCCAAAAAGTCCTTGGGATTGAGTACAACTCCCGCGCCGATAAGGCACAGGGTATCTTTATAAAGTATTCCCGAGGGGATAAGGCGGAGCTTATAGGTCTGACCGTTGTTTGCGACGGTATGACCTGCATTGTTGCCTCCCTGTGAGCGGACAACAACATCTGCTCTTGAAGCGAGAATGTCGATGACCTTTCCCTTGCCCTCGTCTCCCCACTGAGTACCTAAAACTATACTTGCTGACATATTAAAAACCTGCCTTTGATCTCACAATAATTGCCGCTTTATCGCAGCGACTCTACATAATGAATTATATCACAATAATAAATAAGTGTCAAGAAGATATGTTATTTTTTGCTCGATTTCCCGAAAAAAGCGTAATGACCGACAGCTGCAAAACGCAGTATCGGTCATG
>JBJFHQ010000147.1:0-3131 GCA_051893755.1 Oscillospiraceae bacterium | reverse complement strand
CCGGGGTTCGAATCCCTGCACCCCAACCAGAATATCCTTCGCATATGCGGAGGATATTTTTTTATGCACAAAAACGGACTGCCTCAGCATACGCCGAAGCAGTCCTTTTGTTCCAATGAAGCATCATTCATCTCTGTGACAGCCTGCAATGATAATGCTGTCAAACAGCTCGTTGTAACGGATATTTCCGCTTTCGGGAATGACCACAAAGCCTGCGTGCATGGAGACCTCAAATTCGTTTTCCCCGCATTTCACGGTATTTCCGTTAAATGCGAGCACTTTTTCCGCAGCAGCTTCTGCCTCTGCCCTGTCGGAGGTGTTCGTCACCAGCGCAAACTCGTCACCGCCGACCCTGATAAGCAGCATATCCTCACCCGCCGTCTCGTCAATGCGGCGCAGACATTCCGCAATAGCAGCGTCTCCTGCCGCACTGCCGTAGGTATCGTTGATATACATAAGATGGGTCATATCAAAGCAGACCACATATTTTCCTCTGTGCTCCCTGATAAAATCATAAAGGTGCGAAACATCAAATCTTATTTTACTGCTCATGATCTCATTCCCCTTCTCGTCGATAAGACGCTCACTTCTGCCCAGCTTGGGGTATATCTCTGAAAATCTGCTGCTTTTGCGGAAGCTTGCGGGAGTAACGCCCCAGAGCCTTGTAAATGCACGGGTAAACACCTCGTGGGAGTTGTAGCCGTATTTCACCGCAATTTCAAGCACCGTGCTGTCGGTCTCGATAAGCTCTCTTGCAGCCATAGTGATTCTCCTGCGTGAAATATAATCGCTTATGCCAATGTGAAACACACAGCGGAACATCTTTTGCATATTGGAAAGGCTGTAGCAGCATACCTGCGCACATTCCTCGGGAGTAACGCCGTTTCCGAGGTTTTCTTCGATATAGTCCAGAGCCTTGGACAGAATTTCAATTTTTTCCATATTATCACCGGTCATACTTTATTGAAGATCTTCTGTAAT
This sequence comes from Oscillospiraceae bacterium, assembly GCA_051893755.1. GTDB lineage: Bacteria > Bacillota > Clostridia > Oscillospirales > Ruminococcaceae > RGIG4694. The sequence goes on along the minus strand of JBJFHQ010000147.1, from coordinate 2,150 downwards.
TATAATAACATATGCAGGCGGGGATTTCTTGATGTTTTGAGCAAAAAACGAGGAACGGACACCTCCGCTCCTCGTTTGATCTTGATGTACTGTCAGCCTTCGATCATTTTCTTTAATTCATCAGCCTTGTCTGTGCGCTCCCATGCAACGCCCAGATCCTCTCTGCCCATATGTCCGTATGCAGCGAGCTGTCTGTACTGAGGCTTTCTCAGGTCAAGCGCCTTGATGATGCCGTCGGGAGTAAAGTCGAACACCTGCTCAACAGCCTCGGCAAGCTTCTCGTCGGAGACCCTGCCTGTGCCGAAGGTGTCAACCATTACCGAAACAGGCTTTGCAACGCCGATAGCATAAGCAAGCTCCACCTCGCACTTATCGGCAAGACCTGCGGCAACTACGTTCTTTGCAGCATATCTTGCAGCATAGGCTGCGGAACGGTCCACCTTTGTGGGATCCTTTCCGGAGAATGCTCCGCCGCCGTGACGGGCATATCCGCCGTAGGTATCGACGATTATCTTTCTTCCCGTAAGACCGCTGTCGCCCTGAGGTCCGCCGATAACGAAGCGTCCTGTGGGATTTACATAGAATTTCGTATCAACGAGCAGCTCTGCGGGAACAACAGGCTTTATCACGTGCTCCACGATATCCTCGCGGAGCTTTTTGATATCCACGCTGTCGGAGTGCTGGGAGGATACTACTATAGTATCGATGCGGACAGGCTTGCCGTCCTCGTATTCAACTGTGACCTGAGTCTTTCCGTCGGGACGGAGATAATCGAGAGTGCCGTTCTTGCGGACCTCGGTCAGTCTTTTTGCAAGCTTGTGCGCCATTGAGATAGGCATAGGCATGAGCTCGGGAGTCTCATTGCAGGCATAGCCGAACATCATTCCCTGATCTCCCGCGCCTGTAAGAGCGTTCTCGGACTCGCCGGTCTCTCTGTACTCGCTTGCCTCGTCAACGCCCATGGCGATATCGGAGCTCTGCTCGTGGATAGACTGGAGCACCGAGCAGGTATGACCGTCAAAGCCGTACTTTGCGCGGTCGTAGCCGATGCCGATGACAACATCTCTGACTATCTTGGGGATATCCACATAGCATTCGGTGGATATCTCGCCCATGCACATCACCATACCGGTGGTAGTGCAGGTCTCACAGGCAACTCTGCCCATAGGGTCATGCTCGAGGATAGCGTCAAGAATGGCGTCGGATATCTGATCGCACATTTTATCGGGATGTCCCTCTGTAACGGACTCGGATGTAAAGAGCATTTTTGACATTTTAACATACTTCCTTTCGTTTCATTTTCTTATCATATCGGCAGGACCGCGCGCACAAAAAAAGTGCGTCCGGATTCCGAAACGCACGAATTTTACATAAATAAAATTCCTCATCTCTCGGAATATCTCCGCAGGATTTAGCACCTTCTTTATATACGACCGAAAGGCGTATCATAATCAGGTTGCCGGGCTTCACAGGACCAGTTCCTCCGCCGCTCTTGATAAGGTATTGATTTGTATTTCTTATTATATACTATATTTCTCCGCTTGTCAACAGTTTTCGCAAATTTTTCTGATGCATATTTTCCCACAGTCCAAGCATAGTTATTATGTAACGGAACGTTCACAGTTCACGGTGCATATACTTATTATGAATTATCAATTGACCAAACGGAGGTCTGCATATGCCAAAGGTATTTTTAAGTCCATCTACACAGGAATGGAACCACTACGTAAACGGCGGCACCGAGGAGGAATACATGAACCTCATCGCCGATGCCATGGAGCCATACTTACGCTCATCGGGAATAGTCTTCACCCGAAACGACCCCGCAAGAAACGTGACGGGAGCTATCGCCGACTCAAACGCGGGAGAATATGACGTTCATCTTGCGCTCCACTCCAACGCAGGCGGCGAGGGCTACGCAGGCACTGCCCGCGGGATAGAGGTCTACTACTCGCCCTATTCCAATTTCAGCCGCATTCTTGCCACGATAATCGCCAACAATATCAAGTCGATATATCCCGACAAGGACATGGTGACCATAATCCCCACCACAAGCCTTGCGGAGGTCACCCAGACAAGGGCTGTTTCCGTGCTGGCGGAGCTTGGCTATCACGACAACATCTCCGACGCAGACTGGATAAAGAGCAACA
>JBJFHQ010000146.1:0-3131 GCA_051893755.1 Oscillospiraceae bacterium | reverse complement strand
AGTCTGTAGTGGACTTTCACCACCGAGTTACTGCCCATTCGGGGCAAACATATAAAAATAACCGCTATGCGAGAACATAGCGGTTATTATGGTCTTTATGAGTTGTCCAGAAGTTGACCAAAGTGATGATATACTCGCCCCAAACCGCGTAAATACGCCATTTGTAAGGGCAGTAATTATCTCTTTGAGAACTGAGGAGCGCGGCGGGCAGCCTTTAAGCCGTACTTCTTTCTTTCCTTCATTCTGGGGTCTCTTGTGAGGAAGCCTGCCTTCTTGAGAACAGGGCGAAGCTCGGGATTAAATACCAGAAGTGCTCTGGAAACGCCGTGTCTGATAGCACCTGCCTGACCTGTTACGCCGCCGCCTGCTACTGTGCAGACAACGTCGAACTTCTCAGCGGTCTCTGTGATATTGAGAGGCTGTCTTACGATGAGCTTGAGTGTTTCAAGACCAAAGTAATCGTCGATGGATCTTCCGTTTATGGTGATATTTCCGCTGCCGGGATATAATCTTACTCTTGCAACAGAGCTTTTTCTTCTGCCTGTGCCGTAGTAATACTGCTGTTTAGATTCGTACATCAGTGCCGCCTCCTTTTATATTTCGTAGTTTTCGGGCTTCTGAGCCTCGTGATTGTGGTTAGCGTCTGCATATACTCTCAGACGGGTAAGGGACTTTCTTCCAACGGTATTGTCGGGGATCATGCCCTTGACTGCAATGTACATTGCCTTCTCGGGGTTCTTGTCCATAAGCTCCTTGTACTGTACCTCCTTGAGGCCGCCGATCCAGCCGGTGTGCCACTTGTAGGTCTTCTGCTCGAGCTTCTTTCCTGTGAGGATAGCCTTGGAGCAGTTAATGATGATCACATGATCACCGCAGTCAGCATGGGGTGCGAAGGTGGGCTTGTGCTTGCCGCGAAGAATTGTAGCAGCCTGTGCTGCAACACGGCCGAGGGGCTTGTCTGCTGCATCAAGCACATACCATTTACGGCTGATCTCGCCGGACTTAGGCATATAAGTTGACATAGTCAAATCTCCTTTAAAATATATTTTTTCTCCGATGATCTCACAAATACGGGATAACGGGTTAATTTAAGCTTTAATGATCCCAACAAAACAACGTATCATCGGCGCAACAATTGTTATTATAAATTATTTTCCACGCAAAGTCAATTTCCGATTTCTCAAAAATATCAAATATATCCCCAATTCTCTCAAAATCTCTTAAAAATGCTTCATTTCTCTTCATTTCTCTTGTTTCATTTCATTTTTTGAAATTTCGGCGATTTGCATAAAATCCTGCCGTCTAAGCTTGCACCGCAAGAAATAATCCACAATGATATCTGCCCGCAAAGGGCTGTTCTGCGGACTTTTTTCGTATACTATTGATTTATTGCGGACAGTCTGCTATAATGTAAATAGTGAAAACCTTAAACGGAGGGATACTATGGGCGAATTATCAAAGCTGCCCAACATTGGCAGCACAGTGGAAGAACAGCTGAACCAAGCGGGCATCTTTACCGAAGAGGAATTAAAGTCCGCAGGCGCAGAACAGGCATGGCTGAAAATACAAAAGCTCGACAGCTCCGCCTGCATACATCGGCTGCTGGCGCTGGAGGGCGCGATCCGGGGCGTTAAGAAAACCATGCTCCCCGACGAGAGAAAAGCCGAATTAAAGGAGTTTTACAATAAGCACAAGCTCAAATATTGCTCCCCCAATTAACTGATGAAGATTTATGCGCAGAACCGCTGACGAAAGCCTAGGAAGAAAACCGCAGGAATATGCGGATATTTCAAGGCTTTCTGACGACGGATTTCGTCAGCGGGGCAAGCAGAAAATTCAATAGTTAATTGGGGGAGCAATAGTATGCAAGGAGAAAATAATGCTGCAAAAACTTGATATTACCGATTTTGACAGGGTATATTCCCTTATGGAGAAAAGCTTCCCCGAGGACGAACGCCGTCCCTATGATAAGCAGAAGGCTCTGCTGTCCGACCCGCTTTACAGTATTTACGGCGTTAAGTCCGACTGCGGAGAGGTCACAGCCTTTATCACAGTATGGCAGTTTGAACACTTCGCCTATGTGGAGCATTTCGCCGTGGACCCGGACTGCCGCGGCTCAGGTTTGGGCTCGGCGGTGCTGCGTGAGCTTGTCTCGAAGCTGTCCTGCCTTGTATGCCTTGAGGTGGAGCTCCCCGAGACCGACATCGCAAAACGCCGCATAGCCTTCTATGAGCGAAACGGCTTTGTCACCAATGACTATCCGTACATTCAGCCGCCCTACTCCGAGGACAGGAATCCTCTGCCGCTTATCATCATGACCTCGGGCAGAACGGTTTCCGAGGACAAATTCAATGAGATGAAGGGACTGCTTTACAAACATGTTTACAAGGTGAAATGACCACGAAGGAGTGATGACAACGGAAAACAGGACTCCCCGCACCTTCGGGATAATTCTCATCATTTTCACGGCGCTGTGTCTTATCGGGTCTATCCTCACCGCGTCGGTACAGTTTATCATCACTGCACTTATCATCGGCATAAGCTCTGCTGTTTCGCTGAAAAAGGCTAAAATGGCTCCGCCAAAAAGAAAGGACATCGTTTTGCAGGTCATTTCCGCTCTGATAGTGCTGATGTTCATTTTCTCCATGCCGCCTCTGGGACTAAGCTCCCGCATGATGTGGCAGTACCCCTTTCAGAAGGGCTTTGTCGGAATGTACCAAAACGTAAAAGAGCCCGATTGGTTCCCCGATTTCCGTGACGATGTTCTCGCCGATTATCGCTTCGATTATCTGCCGGGCTTTATGCAGGGCACGGGTCATTTCAGCGTGCGCTTTGTGACATCGCCCGAGCGCGCCGCGGAATATTCACAAAATTACTCACAGCAGGCAAAATGGACGCTGTCTTACAAAAATGCGGCTTTTTCCGCTCCGCAGGACCTGTTCCCCGACTTCTTCGCAGACCGAGATTTCTGGGAAAATGCTCCGAATGCAGAGGTGTATATTCTTGACGGGGTCGTGAATTGGAATCACCCCCATTCCTCGGCGGTCATAATTGATACGGGGACGGGCAGGATACAGCTTTCACAGCTTGGATAAACTGCCCTATATTGCAAACAACAAAGTTGTTTGCAA
>JBJFHQ010000145.1:0-3132 GCA_051893755.1 Oscillospiraceae bacterium | reverse complement strand
AAGCTACGCCGAGAAGATACATCCCGTTCATCGCCCCCGCAAAGCCGATGTTGCATATATTGGAGAAATTGTTCCGCTTCATACGTGCCTTTTTGTGCTCGCCCATTCTCTCGGCAGCATCATCCTCCACCTGCTTTTCGGCGGCAAATGAGCGCACCACAAGCAGACTGCCCAAGCTCTCCTGCATGAAAACCCGCAGCCTGCCGTCCTTTTCCTGTATGCTTTTGTGCAGCCTTTTCAGCACCTTGCGAAAGGCGTAAGTGAGCACGATAAGCAGCATACCGCCGGGGATAAGCACATACATGAACCGCGGCTCCAGCAGAATTATCATCACCAGCGCGCCGCACATTTTCACCGCCATTTCCGCCAAGCCGGGGAGAATATCCGTCAGCCCGTTTGCGCAGACCACCGTGTCATTGGTCAGACGGTTTATCCACTCCCCCGAGTGCACCGCCGTAACGCTGGCATAATCCTTTGTGAGCAGCCGACCGAACAGCCGCGCTTTCAGCGTATTCTCAAAGTCGGAGCGTGCAAGCTCGTCCACACGGCGAACGACCGCCCGCAGAAGTATCTGTCCCGCAACAAGAGCCGCTATCCCAACAAGATACAAAGTAAAGCCGTCCGCGTCCCGACCTGCGGCGCTGTCAATGATATTCCGCAGAAAAAGGGCATAGAAAACGCTGCTTGCGCCCAGCACGACCTGCACCGCAAGCAGTATAACGATATATATTTTCTTTTTGCCCGTTATATCCCATAGCCATTTTATGGCAGAGTTTTTCTTCATTTCAGCCACCGTTTTATATAGTGTTTTACCATGAGTATGAACGCCCGCACATAGAAAAAGTCGCACCAGAGATGCACATAAAGCCTGTACTTTTTATCGGTGACGGATATTTCCTTTCCGTCACGGACGATCCCCGTGAGCACTCCGATGATGTGACGGTCGGTTATGCCGTATTCCCTCTGCCAGCGGTTGTCGCCGCAGATAACATAGTCGTTCTGCCGCACTTTCAGTATCCTGTGCAGCACATACTGTCCGCTGTCCCGCTTGTAGAGGGGGACGTCGTACTTTTTGAGCCGCCCGCTGACCGCCGAGATAATGAGCAGATCACGCCCCTGACGGATAAGCGGTTCCATGCTGTCGCCGACATTTGTGTATATCAATTTGCCATGCAGAGCGAGCTGCTCCTCAAAAGTCGATGTACGGTCACTCATTCAGCGCACCGATAGAGCGCAGTTTGGCAAGCACACCGTCCACGTCCTTAGTGATGACCTCCCGCGGCGCATCGTATTTGGCACACATAGCGTCCACAATAGAGTCCTTGGAGGTCTCATTTTTCAGACAGTCAACGATAAAAGCGGCTGTGGCGTTGCTGCGCACCATTCCGGCGAAAGAGCCGCCCGCCGCGACCATTATCTGCTCGCCGTCTGTTTCGTGTGTTATAAAATTATCTTTCTGTTTCATATATTAATCGTCCTTTATCGGAACGTTGTTTTTGTGGAGAGCAGGCAGCCGAAGCCGCCAGCTCGGAAACTAATACAAGTGACGACTAAATCACCAAGTCAGTCATCTAAACCAGGAATCTCACTACTTGTAGTAATAACATCCTCGTTGTCAAACTCAACGATTTCCATTTCGGGAGCAATGTACTTCTCCATTTCACACACCTCCTTTCGCCGAAATTCTATTGCAAACGGCAGAACCGTCACAAGCGAAAAGAAATGTGTTATATTCGATTAATAAAGGTAAATTATACCTGTATGTATGTATGTATGTATAATTGTGGCACAGGCTTATCCTCCTGTCAAGTGTTTTCGGACATTTTTTTATAAGAAATTTCCGCTGCCTGCGGACTCATATTACAGCCCAGACGGTACAGCTTTACATTCTCCGCAAGCCTGTCTATAAGCTGCAGTGTCTTTATCAGCTTTGGCGGCACGGACGGTCTGTTCACCTGCTGCATAAGCATATTGTATGCGTCCTTTTTTGTTATGGGTACAATACGATTATCCTCGGCGCGCTCCAATATACACACCGCTTTCAGAGGAACGCCCATATTTGTGCTAAGCCTATGCTTTCCGTCCCAAGGAGTTCCGTAAACAATTGCGCCATGTTCCGAAACCTTTATCAGCGGCTTATCGTCGTTTATCATCACCGCGCGCTCGCCGAGCATTTCCCGCCAGAGCCGAGTATGGGTGGATTTGCCCGTGCCGCTTTTTGCCGTGAACAGATAGCCGATACCGTCCACTGCGATAACAGAGCCGTGGAAAAGTATGGTATCATAATCAAGGAGCTTATCCGCTATCTTGCGATATACCGCCAGCGTTTCAAGGTAGCCGTCACCGAAGCTGCGGACGGGGACACCCTCTTTTTTGTCCTCTGCGGCAGATCTTTCACGTTCAAAGCCGATGTCGGACGGAGCAGTTTCAACAAGTATTTCACAGTCATGCTCCGCCGTCTGATATTCACGGCACAGATCATGTACATCTTTGTAAAGAGAAACTATCCTTATGTAATGCTCCGCTATTTTGTACAGACCCTCCAGAATATCAGCTCCTTATTATATGATAAGCAGACACCGCTTGATATGATGTCTGCTTTGACTCTGTCTAATATTTTCCACATGAATTAACGTTAGGTTTAGTCTTCACAACCGCCGTCACCAATGCTTGGGCTTGTTGTGATAACGTCCTCGGTTTCAAACACTACCACTTCCATTGCGGGAGCCTCATATTTCTCTTTCATTTTCTCACTTCCTTTTTGAATGGTTTATTACATATAGTATAACATAATAATTTTATCTTGTCAAGCCTTTTGGGAACAAACAGCATAAATAATCTTGAAAATAAGAATTATCAATAAAAAATATGGAACTAAATGCATAAATCATCGAGGCTCGCTGTTACGGGAATAATCCGCTGATATTATCCGATCAATACCGGGCTGTTTCATCTGAAATTACCCCGAAATACATCTTCAATGCCTTTGCGGCATCGGCGCTGCCCCGAATATATTTTATATCGCTTATGTCGAAAAGGATACAGCCGCAATGCCCTTTAAAGGTGGGAAATGAGGTTATATTAAGATAAGCGTCTATCTCGGGGCTGTAATCAATTATCTGAAGAGTTTCG
>JBJFHQ010000144.1:0-3133 GCA_051893755.1 Oscillospiraceae bacterium | reverse complement strand
GAATCTTACATTTGTGGATCTGTTCATAATTTGTTCTCTTGCGGGAATGCCGTGGGCTGACTCCTTTTTGATATTGACAATAGCAAGGATTTGGAGTATAATGAAAAAAATCAGGTTGTTCTGCTTTCCAAAAACAAATCAACATTTTTATTTAAGAAGCATATTATAGCAGGTGAAAGTATGAAAGACAAAACAAGAACTATTATTTACGTGACCATCGTTTTTATAATAATTCTGTCTGCGTGCGGCGTAAAGTATGGGGTAAAGTATTATTACCGCCACAAGAATGATAAGGAGATAACATTTTCAGCAGCTGCGGCAGAACAGTACATCAGCGAAAAATACGGCTTTAAGGCGGAAAACTTTGAACAGAATGATGATGCATTGTACCCCACATGGTTTGACGATGATGACTATATGGTATCGTTCAAAGCGGTGCATGACGGCAGAGATTTCCATGTTGTTTTTGAAAAGTATGGTGATCAGACAGCATGCAGTGACGATTATCAATGGGAAGAAATATATTCTGCGGTGGAAAAATATGCATGCGAAAGCTTTCCGAATGGAAAGGTCATTAAGATGAAATTAAGCCTTTCGAGTTCATATTTTTACTATCTTATGGACAAGGACAGTTTTTTTGACGGCGAAAACATAACAGATATTCTGAAAAAAAGTACCGGGCAGCTTAAAATGGTATTTTACGATACGAAGTTTTCGCATTCGGAGATAGAAAAGGTTTTTCCGCCCGATAGATTCGCTGTCGAATTTGCTTCCTTTGATACATGGGAGCATGTGGACGAATATTATAACAGCAAAAATGGATACAATAGTTATTCTGATTTCTATCGGGGACTGGAAAAGTATGCTCCGTACATAACGGACTATATAAAATCGGATAATGACGGCGTAAGCGGCTATGATATCACTATCTTGGAGAATAATGAATTCAAATATGCCTATTTTCCCGTTGAGCCGAGAAGACTTGTAACACGGACGAATATAACCGCTGAGTCCGTGGAAAAAAGCACGCTTACGGAGATTTTTACAAGTTACGGCGAGGAACGCTGGCTTGACAAGCCAATTTCAAAGGAATACTATTTCGACAGTGGATACGGTGATGTCTGGGTGTATTATCCACTGAAAAAGCTTGAAGGATATGATCTTGAAAATGTCGGACTTGCATGGTTCAGCAACGATGGCATGTCAAATAACCGCAATATTGTAAAAGCACAGATATGCGGTGATTATGCTGTGTTCAATATGCCCTTTGGTGAGGACTATTTTATGCTGGTGGATACAAGTGGACTGGAAAAGTATGTTCCGAATTACGATTATGTTATAGGTCACTGCGAATGACACAGTGACCTACACAAATTAATTGTGGATTGTGAGCAAAAACTCACGCCCCTTTTTCTATTAATTCATAAGTATAACTATCAAAAGCTTTTATTCACATTCGATGACAAGATCTCCTATCTGTACCGACGCTATCTCCTCGGGCAGAACAAATCCTCCAAGCTCCGGATCCACGGAAAACTCACGGAAAAGAAATACGTCTGTTTCCGAGCCCGTACTGTCAGGATTTACTCCGCAGTCCTCTATCACCTTTCCGCTTTTTAACACGATTTTGTTGTCGCGCAGCAGAGTATCATCAAGCATTTCGCCGTCCGATGAAGCGGCAGTCACAACTATGCACATGGGACTTACCGTAATTTTTCTTATCTCGCAGGAATTTCCGCTGTCAAAATGGGCGGTCCTATTAACTTCAATGACCTGCTTGTTGGACTTCGGAAGCTTTGCAATATCGAATTCTATCTCCACAGTCGCAGAAGAGATGACGCTTGCCACAGGACGCCATGTTAACAGCTCATCAAGCACGACGTGCATATGATCGCCCGCTGTAAATCCTTTTGAGGCGTATAAGTCGCATAAAACATTTATCCCGCCGTCCTCCGTCTCGCCCAAGATATTGGAGCAGTGCTGTGCATGGCTGCCCGATCGAAGATAACAGCTGTCGCCCGTATTTTCGCGCCCGAAGCCGCTTGTAGATTCCATTGGGTCGAAGCCATCGGGAAGAGAAAGCGGCACTCCGTCCTTTCGGCTGACCTTAAGCTCGTAGAACAGGAACTCGTCGAAATCATATGCGGAAATGATCTCAAATGAAAGATCCGGATCGGTGCATCGTATCTCGATATTGTCAAGTTCCGCAGAATAGTCCTCGCCATCGGACAGCAGTTTGTCTGCGCTGTTTCCGAAATATAATCCTATCCAGCCCGAATTGTACGCATATACGCTTATTCCTATAAGAGATATCATAACAGCGGCAATAATAATGCTTACCTGTATCTTAGGCACCCTGCGTTTTTCAGCGTCGGCGCTGCATTTGTTCATAAGAGCGGCTGTGCGTTCCTTAAGATCATCGGGCGCTTTTATATCGCTGATGACCGCAGTGTATTTGTCCATACTCATGTTCATTCCTCCATTTCCTTTTTCAGCAGCTTTTTCGCACGGAACAGCTGTGATTTGACAGTCCCCTCTCTTCTCCGCAGTATCCCCGCAGCTTCCTTGACAGTATATCCTTCGCAGCAGCAAAGGAATATTACATCGCGGTACTTTAGCGGAAGATCTTCTATCAGCATTTTCAGTTCGGAAAGAGAGGTATCGTCCGAAACATCATCGTCAACAATATCAGATGCTGTTCGGAAACGCATGCGCCTGTTGTGACTAATGCACTTATTTATCGCAGTCCGTATAAGCCAGTATTTCATATGTTCCTCGTTTTTCAGTTTTTCACAGCTGTTGACAAGTTCAAGAAAAACCTCCTGAAAAATATCCTCGGCGTTATTTTTATCGAGGGAACGGGAAAGCGCGATACGATAGACCATATCGCCGTATTTCTCTACGATTTTCTTGTAATTTACGTTGTCCGTAAGATCACTTCCTTTATCGGTTTGAAAGCACTTTCATTAATAAAACGCACGAGTAATAAAAATAGTTGCAGACACTTTTGGAATTTGTAATTCTACACTAAAAATCCCCCATTCGCGAAAACGGGGGATTTATTATTATATATTATCTGAATTACAGATCGTACTCCTTGCCATAATAAGCCATGAGATAGATCTCCTTGATC
>JBJFHQ010000143.1:0-3136 GCA_051893755.1 Oscillospiraceae bacterium | reverse complement strand
CGGTCATGTTCAGAGAGGCGGATCACCGACGCTGCGTGACAGAGTTATCGCCAGTGAAATGGGCTACTACGCCGTTGAGCTGCTCGATAAGGGAGTATCTAACCGTATCGTCGGAATGCAGCGCGAAAGGGTGTACGATGTGGACATCAGCGAGGCTCTTGCAATGACGAAGGAATTTGACGACAGGCTCTACAGTATAGCGAATGAGATATCATTCTGACGAAAAAAATCATCAATAATGTGAATGGCATTACAGAGTAGGGAAATGCGCGTATAGTGTTCCGCCGACGGGGAGTTGCGGCGGGAACGAAAAGTATGGTGAACATGCTTGCGGTGCATTTTCCGCATCCCGCTGAATGCATTATATAAAAGAGCTTTTCATACTCCGATATAATGCACAAAGCATAGCAGTGCTGCGCATTATACTATCAGGAGGTATATTATATGAAAGGCTTTTTGAATTTGTTTAAGCAGTCCTACAAGGAAATGACAGGCAGGGGAGCGGTCCGCTGTCTTGCTGTGACGGGCATGCTCTGTGCGCTGTCCATGGCGATAGAGGGCTTTACGATCACGCTTCCCTTTACGAAGATCAATTTTGCATTCCTCGCACTTGCTGCGATAGGCATGCTGTTCGGTCCTGTGGTGGCGTTCTTTGCGGGCGGTATCTGCGATGTGCTGGGATTCTTTATCCACCCCGACGGAGGATTTATCCCCGTGTACATCTTTATTGCCATGCTTCAGGGACTTATCTACGGGATCGTTCTCTATCATAAAGGATTTTTCAGCAGCGAGCTGCAGGACGCCACAAGAGGAAGAAAACTTACCGAGTTCGGACTCAGAATGGTCATTGCCCGTCTCCTTGACGTGGTCATCATCAATCTGCTGCTTAACACATATTTTAACATGTACTATGGCTTTATCCCCGCGCAGGCGTTCGGCGAGGCGATCGCTGCAAGAGCAGTGAAAAATCTGCTGGAGCTTGCTCTTGATATCCCGCTGATGTTTATTATTCTGCCAACGATCATGGTGGTATACGGTAAGGCGTCAAAGGGAAGAACGTCGGGAGAAAAGGCTGCTTAACTGAAAGGAATGGTCACAGATGGAAAAGATCAGGGTCGGATTTATCGGAACCGGAAATATGGGAGGAGCCATTATCGGCGGTATACTGTCGAAATTCGGAGATAATGCGGAGATACACGCATTCGATACCGACAGGGCAAAGCTTGAAAAATTTGCCGAAAAGGGAGTAACACCTGAGGAAAAGGCAGGGGATATCGCCGCTAAGTGCAAGTACGTGTTCCTTGCCATAAAGCCCCAGACCTTCGATGCTGCAATGCCCGAGATCAAGCCCTTTGTGACCGAGGATAACGTTATCGTGTCCATCGCTGCGGGAATAGGCGAGGAGTACATTCAGTCACGGACTATCCCGAATGCAAAGACTGTCATCGTAATGCCGAACACTCCGTTTTTGCTGGGAGAGGGTGCTACCGCTCTTGCAAAGGGCAAATATACCACGGACGAGGAATTCTCCGCAGTGTTCAGCATTTTTGAAACGGGCGGCAAAGCGGCAGTTGTCCCCATGGATAAGATGAAGGAGATAATCGCCATAAACGGAAGCTCCCCTGCGTTTATCTATCTTTTTGCGAAGGCATTCACCGAGTACGCCGAGTCTGTCGGTATCGGCGGGGAGACCGCCAAGGAGCTTTTTGCACAGTCGCTGGTGGGCTCTGCGAAGATGATAACCGACTCGGGAAATACTCTCGACGAGCTTATAAAAATGGTGTCCAGTCCCGGAGGAACGACTCTTGCAGGTCTTGATGAGCTTTACAAGGGCAGCCTTGAGGATACCGTGAAGAAGTGCTGCGAAAGCTGCACAAGGAGAGCTTACGAGCTGTCCAAGTAATATGCTTTTTGTTTCCTGCATATACATTAACTATAATGTTAAAAGAAAAGGAAGATGTATATGCAAGAACGAAGGGCGCAGCTAAGCGCCAATACGGTAAGACTTATCTTTCTGCTGGTTTTTGCGGCTGCGGGGATAATATTCGGAGCGGCAGTCTGCGCAGGCGGAGAGCTTGCGGCTTCTGCGGCGGAGCGTATCTCTGCAGTCAGGAGCGCTTCTCCCATGTGGCGGATAGCAGGGACAAGCTTTCGCGGTACGGCATTTCTGACGGCGGCATGCTTTCTGCTGGGATTTTCTGCTGTGGCACAGCCTGCCGAAGCTATCGTGCCGTTTTTCTTCGGAACAGGCTTCGGAGCCCTTGCTGCAGGAATGTGGAAAACAGGCGGAGCACTCTGCGCTGCGGCAGTTATCCCCGGAGGGGTAATATCTGCCTTTGCAGTCTCTGTGGCGGCGAGGGAAGCAATGAGAATGTCCGAAGCGGTATTCAGGAGGACCTTTCTTCCCGATGAATACACTCCTGCGGACGTTAAGCTGTACATAAAGAAATTCATGATAATACTGGTCATCGGGGCGGCGGCTTCCGCTGCAGACGGGGTTTTTGCGCTGCTTTTTTCGGCGTTCGGGGGTTGACGCATCAAGGCAAGTTATTTTGAAAGGATGTATTAAATGAGCTTATTCGGCGACAGATACACGAGGTCGGGCCCCGGCATCGCAAAGAACGCACCTAAGAAAAAACCGTTTTTCCTGTTCTGGGAGATATATTTCAGAAAATTCTGGAAGATGCTCCAGCTGAACATCATCACTTTTATTTTCTGTATCCCGATAGTGACTATCGGACCCGCTCTGACGGGCATGACAAAGGTGCTGCGGAATTATACTCTCGAAAAGAATGCCTTTGTTTTCCATGACTTCTGGAAGGGCTTTTCCTCCAATCTGAAAAAGTCTATTCCGCTGGGACTGCTGGATATCCTTGCTGTGGTGTCCGCGTTCTGTTCGGTGTTTGTGTACACCTCCATGGGCGACAATGCCGACTCGGGGGGATGGTTTTACTATGCGCTCTGTGCTATTTCACTTAGTGTTGTGTTCATTTTTCTTGTGATGAATTTCTACGCTTATCCCATGATTGCCGCAACGGAGCTGACCTTCAAGAATGTTCTGAAAAACTCGTTTATCCTTGCGGCGGTGGCTCTCAAAAAGAATCTGCTTACACTCCTTGCAGTGGCGCTGGTGGTG
>JBJFHQ010000142.1:0-3148 GCA_051893755.1 Oscillospiraceae bacterium | reverse complement strand
TATTCCGTTCACCAAAAGGAACGGGGCAAGGATATAAATTGCCGCCTTTGCTATGCCAACGGGCGTAAATATTCCCGATATGATCGTCAAAGCGGCAATTACCGCAAAGCTTATGGTGCCGAGGATAAGAGTCCTTGCACCCGTAAGCTGCGGCAGAGAAAATCTGCATGCCGTTTCAAGCTCGGTCATGCCGTATATATTTGAGCGTGATATTTCCGAAGCTGTGAGCATTGCAAGAAAGGGCGTGAGCGAGGATATTATCCACACAGCAGGCAGTCCGATATACGCAGGATTTTTCAGTGACATAAGGCATACCGTGAAAACCGCCGCGGCAACTATCAGCACCGAAGCGACCCACACACGCTTGCGGATATATTTTATCTGCGAAAGAACAAACTCCGAAAAGCTCAGTTCAGGGTAGGGCAGTGCGTTCAGAAATTTCTCTTTTCGCTTTGGCTCGGGGGGCGAAAATGCTTCGTGCAGTTCCTTTTTTACATTCATTACAATGCTCCTTTCAGCAGCTTTTTCATTTCGGCAAGTGCAGCTCTTTCAAGCCGATACACCGCAAAACGGGAAATTCCCAGTGCTTCCGCTGTTTCATTGACCGACATATCCGCAATATACCGCATTTCAAGTATTTCCCGATGCTGCTTCGACAGCTTTTCAAGAGCTGTGCGGACTGCGATTTTTGTATCGCTTTTGCCGGTAAAATCCTCCTGCGGATATTCGTCCGTAAGCTCCATGGTCTGCTTTTGACGAAAAACATCCGTGCAGAGATTTTTTGCAACAGTAAAGATATATGCGGCGTTGATTTCGGTATTCTGCGCAAAATACCGAAGAAAGGCTTCCTGGGTAATATCCTCGGCAGAAGCGGAATTTCTCAATCTGTAAAAGCAGTAGCGATATATTTTGTCATACAATTCTTCTATCTCACGTGACACCCGGAAAACCTCCTCTCATAATGTATAACGGATAGCTATGGTGAAATGTGCGGTTATTTTTGATAAATATCCCGAAAGACAGCCTTCGGGATATTTATTGACTGCTCCGGTGCAGCGATTTAATATTCTTTCTTCTCCATAATATGCAGACTGATAAGATAAGAAACAACAATCGTCACAAGACAGAGTCCTATAAGAAGCATCGTTACGGTATGATCGTCAAGATTTGAAAGCGAAACAGAGGACTGAAGGTCATCGGGCAAATGTTTCATCAATAAAGCCCCGATCGCCCAAGCGCTGCCTCCGATAGCAATGATTGCAATTCGGCCTTTTTCTGCGCCATATTTCAGCTGAATCGGTAGCATCAGCGCCACTATCAAACCTAAAACGGGAATGAAAGCAACGGTATCCAATATATCCGAAGCGGAAAATACGCTTCCCTTTATAAAGGTACAACAGAGAAAAATTACAACAGAGATACACCAGCCTATCAGCCCACCCAACATACAAAAGATATATTTGCCGATAACATATGTTTTTTTGGTGATAGGAAGAGTAAACAGGAATGGATATCCGTTATCAAACTCATCATAGGATATAGTGCCCACAGTAAGAATGGCACAGGTCATTGTCAGAAATCCAATGACAAAAGAGCCATCGGTCGAAAATCCCATTATAGCGCCGATACCTATCAGTACGACAAGTACACGGCTTCTCTGAAATAAAAGGCATAAATCCTTCTGCATTAATCCGCTCATATTATTTTCCTCCTGTGAGTATAAGTATAAGGTCATCTATCCCGCAGCTTTCAATTACTGTTCCGGGATAGTTTTCAAGATAAAATTTTTTCTGATTGGTAAGACAGCGATAGCCGTAAGCTTCCTTTTTGAAACACAAAACTGCCTGTTTATCAAGCTTCTGAAATGTCTGTTCGTCCACCTTAATAACTCCGTAATCGGAAAGTATCACGTCAGTATCCTCGTGGAGCAGTATTTTGCCCTCATGGATAAGGTAAATGTCATCACATAAGCCCTCCAAATCGGAAGCGATATGAGAGGTTATCAGAACGGAGCTGTCCTCCCGCTTTTCCAGGTAGCTTCTCAGGATATCGAGTATTTCATTTCTCGCTTCAACGTCCATTCCCGCAGTAGGCTCATCCATAATAAGAAGTTTTGCGTTGTGGCTCAGTGCCGTAAGTACACGCATCTTGGCTTTCATACCGGTAGAAAACTTTCCGATAGGTTTGTTTTCCGGCAAGCCATATTTGCTGCACGCATGAGAAAATGACTGCCTGTCAAAATCATCGTACATTTTCTCAAGGATTTTTCCGCAGTCCTTGACGGTCAGATAACCGCTGAAGCCCGAATCGGAAAGTGCAGCTCCGATATGCTGTTTATCCTCGGGTGACAGCTTTGAAGCGTCCTTTCCGAATACTGTAACACTGCCGCTGTCGGGTGGCATAAGTCCCAGTATAGATTTTATGACCGTGCTTTTTCCAGCTCCGTTTTTTCCCACAAGCCCGGTGATACGTCCCTCGGGAATGTCAAATGTGACATTCAGGTAAAAATCTCCGAAGCGTTTCGTAAGGTTCTGTACAGATACCATATCTACTCCTCCAATAAAATATCAACGATCTGCCGAATCTCGTCGGCACTCATTCCCACAGCCTTAGCTTTTTCCAGAGCCTTGGCAAAATCCTCCTCAACTGCCTTTCGTCTTGCCTCTGCAGCAAGAGCACGGTTCGTTGGTGCTACATAAGTGCCTTTCCCGTGGACGGTCACAACAAAACCGTCTTCCTCCAGCTTGTCATAAGCCTTTTTCACAGTAAGAGCGCTTATTTTAAGCGTCCCCGACAGTGCTCTAACAGAGGGCAATGCCTCCATTTCATGCAATTTTCCGGAAATGATCTGATTTTTTATCTGATCAACCAGCTGCTCGTATATCGGTACCATGGAAGTGTTATTTATAATGAGCTCCATATTTTTACCTCCTTTGCTATAAACAGTATATCACAGTTTATAACTGTTGTCAAGTGTTATATGCTGTTTATTGTATTTTTTTTGAATGCTATATTTTTTGTAAAACATATTGACATTTTCAAAAAATAGTGTATAATACATATTAAGCAATATATATTATACACTATTTGAGAGGATGAAACAAATGGCTCCGAGAAATAAGTTTACAAGAGATGAAATGATCGAGGC
>JBJFHQ010000141.1:0-3187 GCA_051893755.1 Oscillospiraceae bacterium | reverse complement strand
CTGAAGGACATTGTAACGCCTGCGCTGCTCTTGTTCACGGCGCTTATGATATCGCTGACCTTGGAATCCCTGTCGAAGCTGAAATCCACGCCGTTGATGGAGAACTCGAACTTATCTCCGTCCAGAGCGGTAGAGAAGTCGATATCGCCGATAACAGCCCTTGTGGATATATTGCTGTAGGCGTTGTTATCAAGACCGAGAGCGGTGCTATAGCCCGCCTCAAAGCTGTGGGAGACCTTATCGCCGGGGACGGTGTTAAGGACAAGCCTGCCCGTCATATCGGAAGAGGAATCGTCGTCCTTGAAAGCAAAGCGGGTGGAGGTGATATCCTTGAAGGTGTTGTTCACCGCATCAAGGAAGTTCTGCTTAGCATTTGCGCCGCCCTCGAAGGTGACCTTTTTGGTGCTGCCGTCGAGAGTTATCTCAACGGTATTGCTGCCGGAAGCCGCCTCAGAGAAATCGAGATATATGCTGCCCTCGGAAGCCTTTGAGCCTGTTATCTCCGCAGCGGTAGCCTTCTGAGAGTAGGTGATCTCATAGTCAGCGGGAGCAGCGCCCGAGTTAGCGGTGACCTTAAGCTTCTCGTTAGTGGATTCGGCGAGATATTTGTTCATTACCGCATTAGCTCTGATAGAGGTGCTTGACAGGATATCCAGATACTTGCCCTGGAACTCGGAGAGCTTGCTGATAACATCGCGGTAAGCGTCCTGTTTCCAGGTAAGCTTCTGCAGGCTCTGTTTTTTTGTATTGATAGAGGTTTTAAGGTTGGCGGTAGCCGCCTTTACGAGACTTTCGGTATCGAGACCGGACATAAGTCCCGAGAACATGGTCCTTCCGCCCGATGTAGTGCTTGAAATTCCGCTTGAGGAATCAGACATATTACCTACTTCCTTTCTTCAATTTCATTTTCGCCGTTGACTATACGGCTGACAAGATCGGCGGGGAGCTTTCGCATAGCCGCCTGAACGTTAAATTTTTCTGTATAATAGAGCTCGTTTCGGATTATCTTGATATCTCCGGGGGCATCTATCCCAAGCTTGACCCTGTCCTTGCCGATCTCGGCGACGGTTATTCGGATATTATCTCCGATAGTAACGCCCTCGTCGGCCTTACGAGTGATAACCAGCATTATTTTTCCTCCTTTTTGAACAGAGGAAATTTAATGGGATAATTTTCGGGAGCGATTATCTGAAGAGCCTTGTTATTCGCCGTATTTACGGCAATGGGACTTTTCAGATTAACGGTAGTATCCTCGTATTTTTCGGGAACGACCGCGATGACCAGATACTCTATCTTATCCTCGCAGCCCACAGCCTCCAGAAGCTTTTTCTCCTCCTCGGAGATAGAGACCCTGTAATCGGGACAGGATTCCAGAGGATCGAAGATAATGAAGCAGATATTTTCGTCCTCGGTACTCTGGAGCCACATAGGGAACTTATTTTCCCCGATAGGAGCAAGAAGCACATACGAAGTATA
Organism: Oscillospiraceae bacterium; assembly: GCA_051893755.1. GTDB lineage: Bacteria > Bacillota > Clostridia > Oscillospirales > Ruminococcaceae > RGIG4694. Next base: position 1,711 of record JBJFHQ010000141.1, on the reverse strand, counting down.
ATCCTCGAAAGCGAAAATACCCTTGACAAAGGTAAGTATCTCCCTTTCGGATATTTCTATCTCATCAAAATCTCTGGTCTTGACCTTAATATAACTGCTCATATCAGCCCTCGCTTAATTTATACCGGGCATCCGTCCAAAAGGTGCGCATAGTCAATCTGCGCTTTTATCGGAGACCGGCATTAGTTATCCTTTATAGTTGGGATCTGCCGAAGCAGGGAAATAGATAGGATCTCCCATATATTCTATTTCCACCTTAGGGAGCTGATTAACGATCAGCTCCACGCTTCCGGGAGTGAATTTAAAACGTGTCTTATGGATATCGAAGTCGATGTTCAGCTTATCGGCGGTATAATTGATGCTGAGCTTACCGTCCTTCCAGGAGATATCGGGGCCGTCCTCGGGGATAAACGCCGTAACGTGGTCGAACGCAGAAAGTGCGTCGCTCATCATTTCATTGGCTGCTATCTGAGAAGCGTTCGTCTTGCCGTCGGCAACAGCAACGCCGTTGTCCACGATCTTGGCAACCCCCTGATAGCAGACAGAAAGTCCCTTTTCGCCGTATTCTATACCTCTTGGAAGAGGCTTTTTAAGCCCGATGCTGTTATACATCCGGGTATTATCTATCTGAATCCTGGCCGGTTCCGCGTCTATATTGAACTCGCCCTTATCCCTTGATATCTTGACCTTGGGAAGCTCATTGTCGATAGGCTCCATAGTCGCCTTATTTATCTTCACCTCAATATCTATCGGGATCGTTGTGATCTTCAAAAGCGGTTCCATATTCATCCTGCCTTTCTGTTTAGAACTTATGGTTTTACTCCGAAAAAAGATCAGATAAAGTTAAAAATACTCTGAGGCACTGCCTGGGAGCCGAGGCGCAGCGCCGCATTATAAGAAGCCTGCGCAGCCTCAAGCTGAGTTATCACCTCAGCAAGGTCAACGCCCTCGACCTCGTTCTGTTTTTCCTGCAGATTGACCCGGTAATCGGAGTCCTTGCTGATATGGAATTCTATATTATTCTGCTTTACGCCCAGTCCTGTGATACCCTCGAGCATAGTCGTCTGTGCAGCCGAGAGCTTGTCGATAAGGCGGTTGCAGGTCTCAATATCGCCGTTGTAGGCAGCCCTTGCAGCGTCGAAGGTAAGCTGGATAATATTGTTGCTGTCGCCCTCGCCGTCGCAGTTATCGACGCCGCAGCCCGTATACTGTGCGCCGTTGAGTGCGATATCCATTGCGGTAGAGGGCACAACATTTCCGTTGGAATCATACTTGATGCCGTAGCCCACGTCGATATAGATGCCGCCCGAGCCGTTAAAATCGGAAGCCTTATCGGAATGAGCGGTCACATCCTGATCGTTGTAATAGACCACAGCCCTCTTATTTTTCAGAGTATCGTTCTCACCTGCCTCGATACGATCGCCGGTATTGGGGTCGGTAAGAAAATCTCCGTTTTCGTCGGTAAGGAAATACTTGAAGGTGAAGGGCTCCTTGTTGTTGCTGGTGCCTGCGAGGAGCTGACGTCCGCCGCTGTCAACGTTAAGAGCCTTTACCATAGCCTCTGCCTGCTGCATGATCTCGTTGCCTATCGCCTCAAATTCAACATCGCCCTTGGTGCTCTGGATAGAGACGAGCTTTTCGTTCACGTTGTTGTAGAGGGTGCCGCTGACATAATAGAGGCTGGTCTCGGCAGCGGTGAAGATGTCGCTGG
>JBJFHQ010000140.1:0-3192 GCA_051893755.1 Oscillospiraceae bacterium | reverse complement strand
AAAGCATGGACAATGATCCTTCACAAACAAGGTAAGATCAGCTTAGCCAAATGCAACAAAATTATCGCAATGATTGAAAAGCTGTCGGCATAATTATGGGCAGGAGCTTTCCTGCCCTGTTTTATGTATATTTTGACATATATTGCGTTATTTCTGTTTGGAAGTTATCTTTATTAATTGAACTTTAAAATCATCATTGACATAAGATTTGAATTGTGTTACACTATAATTATGTACTTAACAAACGGAGGAATCCACATGAATATAAAAGATTTCCGCAGATTTTTTAATGGCAGGATACTTCAGCGGGGACAGACATATCTTAAGGAAAATCGAGTTAGGAAGCCGGAACATGACGATAAAGGAAACTATACCTTCACCGTTATGGGCACTCTTGACTACATCGTCCACATACATATCTCTCCGGAAGGAAATATGTCGGGAATTTCCTGTGACTGCCCCTATGACCAGGGCGGATACTGCAAGCATATCGCCGCAGCACTTCTGTACCTTGAAAAGATTTATGACAGCTCCATATCCAATCAAAGCTCAAATAACACAGAGCGGCTTATTAGCTTGTACTGTCGGAACGCAGAGATAGCCTCCGATGCGGACAAAAGCTTCGAAAATAAGATACGCATCGTACCTGAGCTCACTGACTGGTACGGAAAGCTTAACTATTCACTGAAGATCGGTTACGATAAAATGTATGTTATCAATGATATCCGAGATGTATATTCGGCATTTCAATACGGACAATATAAAAAATACGGCAAAAATCTTGCATTCCTGCACACATACGATATGATCGACGAGCAAAGCGCCGCCATACTTGAATTATCCTACAACATCTACTCTACCTCCGCATACGGCTATAACTGCCGCCGTGTTTTTACACTTGAAGGCATTAACCTCGGTCATTTTTTTGATATATATAAGAATAGCAGCGTTATTTTTGAGAATAAACCTCACAATGTATCTTATTCCGATCCTGCCATTGAGTTTTCATTGTCCGAAACCCCTACCGGACGATATTCCCTGAAGCAAAGCGGTACGCCTTATATCTGCTATGGTTCGGAAATAAAGTCGTGTATCCTCAGCAGCAAGGACAGCACCTTTTACATCTGCAGCCGAGGTTACTCAAAAGCTATGCCCGAGCTTCTGAAAGCTGTGGGAGAAAATGAATTATTTATCTCCAAAAAGGATATGCCCGCATTTTATAATGCTGTGCTCCGTCCCGTCAGTAAGTATGCAAACATAACGGGCATGGAGCTTTTGGACGAATACAAGCCTCCGGAGCTGAATGCTAAGCTGTACCTTGACTGCGACAGAAGCGGCGATGTCATAGGCAGACTTGAATTTGTTTACGATGAAGCTGTATATGGCATGCTGTATGAAAAATCCAAAAATCCATTCTGCGATCATTATATGGAAGCTGCCTGTGAAAATCTTATAAAAAGATATTTTGTTGTTGATCAAAACGCTCCCGATGAACCTCTGTTTATTGATAGTGATGACAAGCTATATGACCTGATGACGGAGGGTATCCCCAGGCTTTCCGAATATATGGAGATATTCACCACCGACAGATTCAACGGCAAGTCGTTCATTCGTCCCATAGCACGGCCTGCAGTGGGAGTTCGTCCTGCTGGCAGCATGCTGGAGCTTGAAATAACTGCTGATGGATACAGTACAGAAGAACTGCTGGAGCTTTTAAAGGCTTACCGACAGGGAAAAAAGTATCATCGGCTCAAAGACGGCTCTTTTGCCGCTGTGACCGATAGTATTTCCGAACTGGACGAGCTTGCCGCAAGTCTTAATATATCCGACAAGGCGATGCTTAAGGATAATTTAAAAGTCCCATATTTCAGAATGCTGTACCTTGACAATCTGCGCAGCACCGCTGAAAATATCCGGATCGACCGCAGTGCCGAATTTAAAAAGCAGGTTAAAAAGTACCGGGATACACTTGCTTATTCAGAAAGCATAGCCGTACCCGAAAAGCTGGACGGTATTATGCGTGAATACCAGAGCTATGGCTACAAATGGATGAAAACCATATCCTCCTACGGCTTCGGAGGCATACTTGCGGACGATATGGGTCTTGGAAAGACATTGCAGGCAATTGCTCTTATGCTTGACGCAAAACAAAACAGCAAAAAGCATTTGATACATCTTGTAGTGTGCCCGTCATCACTGTCGCTCAACTGGGAAAACGAGATAGCTAAATTTGCTCCGGAGCTAAACGTTCTGACAATTATCGGCACAGCGGCGGAAAGAGCTAAAAAGATCGAAGAAATACAGGATCACGATGTTATTATCACATCATACTCACTTATCACAAGGGATTTTGCCGATTATGAACAGTATGAATTTTATTATCATTTTATCGACGAGGCACAGTACATCAAAAACAACGCCACACAAATGGCAAGGGCTGTAAAATCGATCAACAGCCTGCACCGCTTTGCGCTGACAGGAACTCCTGTGGAAAACAGTCTTGCGGAGCTTTGGAGCATATTTGATTTTATCATGCCTGACTATCTGTATGGCTATCAGTATTTTAAAAAGACCTTTGAAACTCCGATCGTAAAGGAGAAAAGTGCCAAGGATACCGAAGCGCTTCAAAGGATGGTATCACCATTTATACTGCGCAGGCTTAAGTCGGACGTCCTTACGGAGCTGCCCGAAAAAACAGAAACGGTGCTGCTTACCGATATGGAGGACGAGCAGAGCAAGGTTTACTCTGCGAATGTAGCGTCCGTGCGTGCCGCAGTGTCACAGTCAGGCGATGACAACAGCGAGCGTATAAAAATACTTGCCATGCTTACAAGACTGAGGCAGCTTTGCTGTGACCCATCATCAGTATACGATAATTACACCGGAGGCTCTGCCAAGCTGGAACAATGTATGGAGCTTATTTCAAGCTGCGTAGATTCGGGACATAAGATACTGCTGTTCTCACAGTTTACATCAATGCTTGAAATAATCAGGAAACGCCTTGATGATGCAGGGATAAGCTCCTACATGCTGACAGGTGCAACGAGGCCCGTACAGCGGATAAAAATGGTGAACAGCTTTAATTCGGACGATACAAAGGTATTTCTTATATCGCTGAAAGCAGGCGGCATAGGGCTGAACCTCACCGGTGCTGACATTGTTATCCATTATGACCCGTGGTGGAACAATTCC
>JBJFHQ010000139.1:0-3209 GCA_051893755.1 Oscillospiraceae bacterium | reverse complement strand
GCGGCAAAATTTGCCGAAAAGACGTGCGTATACGCCTATGTGGACAGGTTCTCAGATGGCGGCATGCAGAAAACTATATGAACATTTCCATTTCGCCGGAATCATGAAAACCGATTTTTTCGTACAGATGACGTCCTGCTGCGGAGGGCTTTAACCTTACGGCATGAACGCCTTTGCTGCGCAGCCACTTTATCAGTTCTGTCATTATCTGTGAGGAATAACCGTTTTTTCTCTTATCGGGAACACAGTATACATCAACAATATAGCCGTATATCGGCGTTTTATTGAAACAGAACGGAACCTCGTCTTTGATAAGTGCGCCGCCGCATGCAATTGCTTTTTCATTATCAAATATCAGATAATGGCAGCATTTTTCTTCCGTGTATAGTTCCTTATATTTTTTGTATATCATTTCTTCGGCATCATCTCGTAAAAGTGATATTATACCTACTTCTTTAAACATATCGATTCTCATTTTAACAACGATATCCAGATCCTTGATCTCAGCTTTTCTGATTTCCATTGAGATAGCCTCCTTAAAAAAACTGCTTCGCAGAATGATGTGTCATTCGGAAGCAGATATTGCAGATATCAGAAATTCGACCCGTTCCAGCCCCAGTCGCCGGTACTCATGTAGCTGACATAGACCCTGTCGGTGGATATACCCAGCTCGTCAAGCATTATCCCCGTGATATTGCTTGTGAGAGTGGTCAGTGCATTTGAGGAAGCATTGCCGTAGATGCTGACTTCCACCATTGCGGCGGGAGCGTCCGTGCCCCTGAAGTACAGCTTATAGCTGTCCTCGATGCCCACCATGAGCCAGCCCTCGGATTTTCCGGGGATAGCGGTGATTGCCTGTCCCAGCTTTGATTTGATAGCCTCCGCCTTGGGAGCGGGGACCTCGCAGTTTGTTTTCACATTGATAAATGGCATGATGAATTTCTCCTTTGTTATAGATTTGGATTTGCTGTTCATATTATAACAGATGATATAAAATATGTCAACGTATTTTTCATCTTTTGTAAATATCCCGAACGGTAAGGACATGGTCCGCCACGGTGAAGGCCACCTCGTTTTCGCCGTAGCTTAGAGTATATACTCTGCCGCCGTCCTCGGAGTAGCCGGGGCGTGGGTCGTTTTCAAGCACCCCGAACAGTCCCTGCCGCAGCTCTTCGGGGACTTTTCCGAGAAGCTCTTCGGGGATATGGACCGTAAGCAGTCCCTCGCCGCCCTTAAGGGAGAATCCGCCCGTCGCTTCGGGGTGAGAATCGGTGTAGGGAAGATAGGGCTTGATGTCGTAGATAGGCGTGCCGTCCATAAGATCTGCCCCCGAAACACGTATAACGGGAGCGTTTTCGCAGGAGTAGTCCACATCAATGAGCTTCACCGAGGAAAGCCCTATCGGATTGGGTCGAAAGGGTGAACGCGTAGCGAAAACTCCCATGCGTGTATTTCCGCCCAGCTTCGGCGGACGGACAGTAGGGGACCAGTCCTCCCGTATCGCCTCGGAAAATTCCCATATGAGCCATAAATGAGAAAATCCCTCAATTCCGCGGAGAGCGTCGGGATTTCTATATTCGGGCTCAAACACGATCTCGGAGCAGGTCAGAGCAAGTCCGCTCTGACGAGGTATCCCGAACTTTTCGGGAAATGGAGAATGTATCCTTGCAATTATTTTCATAAGCTATCCTCTTCAAAATAGTTTAACGAGTAAATATAAGTATTGCCCTTTTTGCCCACAATTCGTGCGATGTCCGCCTTTCTAAACACATTCATCACCAGCCTTGCAGTGTCGATGTTCATGCCATGTTCTGCCAGATCTGCTGTGGTAAATTCCGCGGGCAGGTCATCGGGGAGAAAGGACAGCCAGTCGGAGATGTTTTCAATATATATCTCATCGATAAGCTCACGGGGTATCTTATCATAAGCCGCATAGGCATTTTTCCGCCGCTTTTTCTTCTGATGAGCGGGAGCCTTGTTCTGCGGGACACGATATTCGTCGGTCTCCATAAGCATGATGCACAGGCTGAAATTCGGGTGAGTAAGATATCCGGTGATGCCCTCCAGCTCTCGGAAAACGGTGTATCTGTTTCCCTTGACGGGTGATCTTCTTTTGGAGAAGACCTCGCCCGTATCGGGGTCAAAGCAGATGATATTCGTCACTGCGCTGCAGGGATAGACCACGGTGACCCGACAGTATTTCAGAAATTCCTCAAGCTTCGGACGGAGCTTTGAAAAGCTTCTCGTCTGTATCTCGATGATACCGTCCTCTCCGATGATATCCGCCACAAAGGAGCCTATTTTCAGCTCGTGACCGCTTTCATCGGGCTCGAAATATTTTTTCAGTACGGCATGAGTAGTCTTTTCGCTGAGAGTACCTATCCCGCTGCGGATATGCTCCGAGCGGACAGCCTCGCAGGCATCGTAAAATCTTAACTTATCCATAGAAATTCCTTTCGTTGGGATATTTCCGCATATTTCGGGCATGTTATATAAGAGGTGTTTATATGCTGATAATATTTATCCGTGCAATAATTCTGTACTGTGTGCTGATATTTACGGTGCGGCTCATGGGAAAGCGGCAGATAGGGGAGCTGCAGCCATCGGAGCTGGCGGTCACTATACTGATATCAAATATAGCCACGCTGCCTGTGGAGGACCCGTCGCTGCCGCTTATTACGGGGCTTATCCCCATACTTACGCTGGGCTGTCTGGATGTGCTGATGTCATACATGGGCATGCGCCACGGACGGATAAGGACCTTTATGTCGGGCAGACCGGTTGTGATAGTCAGCGGGGGAGTTATCGACCAGCAGAAAATGCACGAGCTGCGCTTTACGGTAGACGACCTTCTGCAGGCTGTGCGCAGCGAAAATATCTTCGATATAAGCGAGGTGCAGTTTGCCATTGTGGAGACTACGGGCAAGGTGTCGGTCTATCCGAAATACGGCAGCCGAAATGTCACCAACAGCGAACTGCAGCTAATGGGAGAATCTTCCGACCCGCCCGTGCTTGTCATCGAGGACGGCATACTGCTGGAGGAAAACCTGTCCTTTGCGGGAGGGGATAAGGAGTGGCTTGAAAGCGAGCTTTCCGAGAGGGGCTTGTCGATAAAGGATATCTACATGGCAACGGTTTTCCCGTCCGATGAAAACGGCGGAGGGAGCTGCATAAACACTATTGTGGAAAAGGAAAAAAAATAATATGAA
>JBJFHQ010000138.1:0-3209 GCA_051893755.1 Oscillospiraceae bacterium | reverse complement strand
TCCATAAATCGGCGGAATTTCTCGGCATACTGACCCACCTTCTGAAAATCCACCAGAGCATAATTCATTCCGTCAAGAAGCGATTTTATTCTGTTGGTGGCATTTTTCAGCGAAGCCACATCGCCCAGCTGTATGCTCTTTTTCTCAATTGCAAGATACGCCAGATATACGGGCACCGCATAGAACTGGCAGAGCGTAAAGGTGCATATCCAGTTGATAAGCGTGGGCGGCAGTATCTTCAGCGAGTATTTCATCGCCATTTTCCGCTCCTCGGCGATAGCCTCGTCGTACTGCTCCATGAGTGCCTCTTCGATGCCTGTCAGCTTTATCTCCTTCGCATATTCGGGCTGATAGAACACACGCTTTGAATAATCAGCCTTTCTGCCGATCTTTGCCTTTTCGACCTCGTACTGATATTCAAGCTTTGTTATCCTGAACCTCGTCACGATGTTGATGATAAAGCCGATAACCGGGAATATCGCAACTACGGGGTCCACAGTGATTATCATAGTACCTGCCACTGCCATTGCAATAACGCTGGACGCAATGTTCGCAGCGCTCATAACAGCCTTTGTGACCATTTCCTCCGACTGGGACGCAGCGATGATATAGTCGTCATAATACTCGGGAATGTCGTAGCATATCAGATCCATGCGCTGTGCTTTTGCCATAAGCTCGCGCTGTATCTCCCCCGAGACCTTCACCAGACGGATATAAAACACATTTTCAAGCGGTATATGCACCGCAAGAGTGATCACCGATACCGCCAGCTGAAACAGCAGCAGCCATATCATATGCACAATATCCGCGCCGTTTGTCAGCGTGTCGATTATTTCTTTCAGAATAAATGTGTTAATAAATGCATGCAATCCGCTGTGTACGCACTCGCTGATAATATATGCCGCTGCCATTCGGCTGTCATGCTTCCGGACAAAATCCAGCACATAAAATACGTTGGATATCAGCCGTTTCATGCCAAGCTTTTCCTTCTTTTCGCTCATGCCGTCACCTCCCCCGCAAGATAATTCTGCGCCTGCAGTCGCCACATTTCTGCGTATTTTCCGTCTAAGGACATAAGCTCCGAATGAGTTCCCTGCTCGATGACAGTGCCATTCTCGAACATGTATATCCTGTCTGCGTCACGGGTCGCAGACAGCCTGTGACTTATGAATATGACCGTTTCTCCGTCTGTGGCGGTCAGCATGTTCCTGTACATGTTGTACTCGGCGATAGGGTCAAGAGCGGATGACGGCTCGTCTAAGATGACAATATCAGGCTTGCGTGCAAACACTCTTGCAATGGCGATCTTTTGTGCCTCGCCGCCGGACAGTCCCATGCCGTTTTCGTCGAATTCCTTTGTGACCATTGTGTCGATGCCATTTTCAAGCGAATCCAGCTTGTCACCGAACTGCGCCTTTCTAAGCGAATCCTCCGCAAGGCGGCGTTCCTCCTCGCTGCGGGGCTTGTGCATCAGGACGTTCTGGGACAGCGGCAGAGCGAACACCTGCAGGTCCTGAAAGACCGTTCCGAAGCGGCTGTGAAAGGACTTCGGCTCATAGCATCCGATATCCTCACCGCTTATTCTTATCTCGCCCTCGGTGGGACTGTACAGTCCCATTAAAAGCTTCACAAAGGTAGTTTTTCCCGCGCCGTTGTGTCCGACTATCGCCACCTTTTCTCCCTTGCGGACAGTCATGTTCACATCGTGGAGAGTGGGCTTATCCGCTCCCGCATAGGTAAAGCCCATGCCCCTTATCTCGATATCGGAAAGCTCCGCTGCTGTCTTAAGGGAGCTTTTTCCCGTCTTGGGCTCATATGACAGAAACTCACGGAGATTTGTCACAAATGCGCTTTCCTTTGCCAGCGAGACAAGGAGCTCCACTGCATCGGAGGTCCTCCATGAAAGGGTGCTGAGCGCAGGTATCATGGCGATGTATACCGCCGTGCTCTCGACATTACCTTGAAGCACGAGCACTATGTACAGATAGGGCAGTATCTCCGAAAAGAGTGTGAACAGCGTCCACCTGACAGTTTCAAATATAGCAGTCTTTTTCCGTATCTCACGGGTGCGCGCCTGCATTTCCTCATAAGCTTCCTCGTGCCGTTCAAGAAGCAGCCTTCCTATCCCGAAAAGCCTGAGCTCTCCCGCGTATTTTTTCTCGTAGAATACACGCTTTGCATAAGCGGCACAGCGTCCGTCACGGGTGTTTGAGAAATCCAGCTGATAGTAAAGCTCCCCGCATTTTTTTCCGAAGTACAGCGATATCATTACCATTGGCACAGTGAATATCAGCAGCAGCGGGTCCACGTCCGCAACAATTATCATTGCAGCAATAATGGACGCTATCCCCGCAACAAAATACGCAGAATAATATAAAATAGTGCTGCCCCTATTAGGACATTCGTTCAGTGCACGGGTGTATTTGTCGTAAAAGTCGGGCTCCTCGAAGCGGGTGTACTCCATTGAGATGGATTTTTTTATGACCCGTCTGTAGAAGCTCTGATACATTTTCGGCAGGAACTGCTTTTCGCAGAGCTGATGTATCGCCGATGTTATGTGGATACAGACATGTCCGATACACATTGCTCCCACAAAGGAAGCGAGCACAGTAAAGGGCGTTTTGTTTTCGATTGCCTTGTATATCCATTCGGTCAGATACACCGAAAAGATCGTCCAGAACACGTTCTCGTTAAATTCCTTGATAAACGTGAAGATAACATAGCCTCTGCTTCCCTGCCACAGTATTTTCAGCATGTACATCACATTTGAAAACGCAGAATGCTTTTCAGTGTTTTTATTTGATATGTTACTCATATTTTCCCCCTTGTCTGATAGTCGGTCTCATATGCTCTTCTTTGTAAATCATACGTTTTACATCATGTGATTTATTATAACACAAAAAAGAGCTCCTGTCAAATCATCATATTAGTAAAAAAACTCCAGTCAAAAAATAAAAGCGTACACTTCAATGCAGAAATGTACGCTTTGCGCCGATATGCGATAATACGGCTATATGCCGCTGTATTCAGGCAGGCAAAGATCCATTTCCGATAAAAGTAAAATACGCTTGAACATTTGCCCGCCCCCTTTCTCAAATATAATGAAGTAAGTATAGCATATTATTCCCGATATGTCAATACTTTTTTATAATTTCCGCAGACTATACGCATGAAAATTTATCCTCTCCAACAGCGGAGAAAATGTAACC
>JBJFHQ010000137.1:0-3220 GCA_051893755.1 Oscillospiraceae bacterium | reverse complement strand
AATCTGATTCCGTCGCCCAAACTGTGCATGGACTGGAAAAATGCTGTTATAATAAATTCTCTGTCGCCCTCCAAGGTTTTTATAGTTATCGTATCGCCGATATCCGCTTTTAGCTTATCCGCTGACATTCGTGTTATAGCAATTTCTCCGCAGCTCTGCGGAGCTGTTCCCTCTGTATATTCGTACATATCCATAGTAGTGCCTGTGCCTTGATATGCAGCAATTTTTGCGCTGTTTTCTCCGTAGGATACCGACAAAGAAAAAAACATCTCCTGCACACAGCTTGAAGGCATATTATTTTCTGCGAGAGTATCTTCCATTTCCGCAAGGTACTCCTCAAGCTTTTCACGACCGTTCTCTGTCATAAAATCCATTACTTTACCGTTTATGATAATATCACAATCCGCTATCCCAAAGTTATAAATAAGCGAATCGCTTTTAAGCGTTGTAACCGAAGCGGAAAGTATAAGCATAAGGGACAAACAGAGGAAGAAAGTCAGAGCGATAATGCCGAAACGCTTAGGATTGCCTGCTATGTCGTTAAGAGCAAGGAAAGACGTTGCAGAAAGCTTTGATTTCCCCAGACTCATTACGCTCTTTTTGCGGAAGCGTTCGCCAGTCTGTCCATTTCTGATTGCGTCTATGGGAGTCGCTTTCTTGACCTTTCCGGTACAGCCATAGCAGAACAGAAGAATTACCGCAACATCAAATATGGTACAGATAATATTTATAAAAAATTGGTTCTGATTGCTGATAATAACCGATTTAGAAGAAACGCTCATAAGCATTTCGCCGAAGGGAAAGCTCAACGCAAGACCGATAGCCGAGCCGATTACAGAAAGTCCTGCATATTTCACAAGGTATAAGCCCCTGATTTTGAAATTGCCGATACCGATAGCCTTCATAACCCCGATTTCACGAAATTCCTCGGACAATGTAAAGGTAATGGTGAAGCGGAGCACTACAAATGAAACAGCAATAAGCACAAGGCTTACGGAAGCAGGTCTCCGCGAAAGAGAGTGCTCTGTTTGCGGCGCTAAGCAGACCGAAGTTATCCCCAAGCTCGAAAACGGCGATATCATCATCGATAACCCCGGCAACTACAGCGGCGCAGGCATTGCAGACGCAGAAGTGGCAAAGTCCGTTATCCCCGTAACTGACGAGGAAAAGGCTGCTAAGTTCTCCACCTATGCTATCGCTTATGCAGACGTTTCAAATGCAGCTCCCAAGTTCAGTGCAGACCTCTGCACAGACGGCAGAGTTCACGCAGACAAGACCTGCTGCTTTGTACTGTGAAAATGACAGCGAAAACGATTTGGTCATTATACATAAATTCAGATGAATAATTTGTTTATATGTTCATATTGACATTTTTCTATCTGATGCATATAATTATATATAGAAATTCATCAATGTGAGGTGGGTAAATGAAAGTATTTGTTGTATACTGTCACCCCTGTGAGAATAGTTTCACAGCAGAGGTGCGAAGCGCTTTTCTTAAAGGATTGACGGAGGCGGGGCACAGCTTTGAGGTCTCCGATTTGTATGAAATGAAATTTGACCCCGTATTCTCCGAGTCGGAATATGAACGTGAGGCGTTTTACAGAACAGATCTGCCCGTATCGGCCGATGTTCTCGAGGAACAGCGAAGGATAAATAATGCCGACGTGATAGCGTTTATCTATCCCGTTTTCTGGACGGAATGTCCTGCACTCCTGACAGGCTGGTTTCAGCGTGTGTGGACTTACGGCTTTGCTTATGGCAGCGACCCTTCCATGAAACAGCTTGAAAAGGCTCTGTTTCTTGTGACAATGGGCGGCAGCATGAAGGATTCGGTACGGCTTGAACAGATAGAAGCTATGAAAACAGTGATGATAGGCGACCGCATACATGATCGTGCAAGAACGGCTGAAATGGTGGTCTTTGACGAAATGACAAGAGGGTACGGAAATGATAGGAACCGTGCCGAACGAGCAAAGCGCTTCATTGAACAGGCATACAATATCGGCTTGAACCTGAAAGGAGAAAATGATGGAGCTTGATGCTAAAAAAACAGCGGTCATTTTCAAAGCGTTCTGTGACGAGAACCGAATAAGGATACTGCAGCTTTTGCAGGGCGGAGAAAAGTGCGCATGTATGCTCCTCGAAGAGATGAACATCACTCAGCCAACTCTTTCGCATCATATGAAAATACTCTGTGACAGCGGTATCGTAGTGGGACGCAAAGAGGGGAAGTGGACTCATTATTCCATTTCCGAAGAGGGTGTCGGGTATGCTGCGAAATGCTTCGGAGAACTGACGACTGTGAACGCAGAAACCGAAAACGATCCCTGCTGCAAAAAATAGAACAGCCGCTTTCTGCGGCTTTGTTCATACAATTAATATTGACATATTTCAATCTGTAAATATAAGGAGGCACTATTATGGGACCACTTGAAACTGCATGGGATTTTTTTCAGAATGAGCTGCTCGGCATGGCTTGGCTGAACAGGCTTATCGGCTCGGCGCTGAACTTGCTCGGTCTGGATACCGACGGAAAGCTCGGCGGAAGCATACGCTTTTTCATCTATGATATGATAAAGATAATGGTCCTGCTGGGTATACTGATTTTCATCATATCATATATACAGAGCTATTTTCCGCCGGAACGGACAAAGAAAATTCTCGGACGATCTCACGGAATTGCTGCAAATATCACAGCTGCTTTGCTGGGTACGGTAACGCCATTCTGCTCCTGTTCGTCCATACCTCTTTTTATGGGATTTACAAGCGCGGGACTGCCGCTGGGAGTTACATTCTCGTTTCTCATATCTTCACCGATGGTGGACCTTGGTTCACTTGTGCTGCTTATGAGCATTTTCGGCTGGAAGGTCGCAGTTATCTATGTTTTGGTCGGACTTGTGATAGCTGTCGCAGGAGGTACGCTTATCGAAAAGCTGCAGCTTGAAGATCAGGTGGAGGAATTTATCCGAAACGCAAAAGCGCTTGATGTTCCGCAGGAGGAGCTGCATTTTAAGGACCGTGTGAAATATTCCGCCGAACAGGTATGGGGAACTGCTAAAAAGGTTTTCCCCTATGTTATCATCGGAGTGGGGATAGGTGCAGTTATCCACAACTGGATACCCGAAGAATTTATCGTGAAGCTCCTCGGTGATGATAACCCGTTTGGCGTTATTATTGCAGCAATTGCAGGCGTTCCCATGTATGCGGATATTTTCGG
>JBJFHQ010000136.1:0-3223 GCA_051893755.1 Oscillospiraceae bacterium | reverse complement strand
GTTGTTAATGGACTTGATGAGAAACTCCTGCGTTGGGTAAATATCTCTTTCCCATAACATGACCGCCGTGATCATCCTCTTCAAAGGGAATGACCACGGCGGGGAAAACATTCGATAGTGAAAAGCTCGCAGCTGTCAGCTATTTTTTTCGCAGGTAGACCTTTCTGAACCATTTTACATATGCACTTTCAAGCATTGCAAGGGTGATATCGTACAGTATGAATACTCCGTTGGCAAAGCACAGCAGGATAAGTATCATATGCTCTCCGAGGAATCCGAACTCATCGGTGAGGCTGTATACTCCGAAAATATTGATGATAATGTAATAAGCTGCGATTATCGCCGCATTGAAAACAGCAAGCTTGCAGAGCCATTTCAGCGGCTTGAATTTTATCTTGTTCTCCAGAATGCGCCGCAGAATGGGATAATATCCGAAAAACATGATAAAGAGGACGGCGGCTTCCTTGTCGGGAGTGACAAACAGCGAAAGTACGGCAACTGCGGCATATGTGAGAAACGCCCATGAGGAGCTTATCTCCACTGCCACGATGATAAGCAGCGCTCCTGTGTAAATAGGAATCGCCATGGCAAGCAGCGGAAAGACCGACGTCAGGAACATAAACATCAGACAGATCGACGCCATAACGCCGCCTAAGGCAATTTTATAGCTGAGCTTGTTCAAAACGTCCCTCCTTTTGGTAAATGCTGAGCAGCATTTATTCCTGCGTATTATTATAATTATACTATATCTGACCTGATATGTCAACATCGGAGTTAAATTTCACATAGATTTCATTTCTGCGAATAAATGTTATAAAATGTTATTATTTTGAAAAAAAGCTGACTTTTTATTGACAATCGGTCATTAAAATGATATAATACTAAGGTAATGATCTGCGCATGGCAGCCGGACTTTTCAAAAGGAGCTGAAAAAATGAGGATAGATTTTCATTCACATATTCTTCCCGTTATGGACGACGGGGCAAAAAATACCGAGGAATCCTTGCAGCTTCTTGAAATGCTTCATTCTTCAAGGGTGGATATGGCAGTCCTTACCTCCCATTTTTACCGTCAGAAGGAGAATATAGATTCGTTTATCGGCAGACGGGAAATGTCCTTCGGTACGCTGAAGAGAGCTATGGGGGAGAGCGGCAGCTATCCCGGGTGCCTTCTCGGTGCGGAGATATATTTTTATCCCTCTCTTTCGAGCGACCCCGATTTTGGCAGGCTCTGTATGGAGAATACCGACTATATCCTGCTGGAGCTGCCCTTTGAGCGCTTTCAGGACAATTTCTACAGGAACTTTTCAAAGTTTGTCAACAACTGCGATCACAAGATAATCCTTGCTCATATCGAGCGTTATCTCAGCTTCGGAAATACTGTGGATGATATTTTCCGCCTGTGCGAGTACGGTGATTTTGTTTTTCAGATAAACTGCACCTCCATAGCGGAAGCGGGATTTATGCAGAAGCGGAAGCTTTCCAAGATAATATCAAGCGGTGTGCCGATCGTGCTCGGGACTGATGCTCATAATACGTCTGCCCGTCCGCCGATGTTCGACAAGGCGGAAAAATGCATAATCAAGCAGTTCGGACAGGGAGTCTTTGACAGGATATGCAGGAACAGTGAGCTTATAATTGAAAACTGTGAGCTTTCAAAGCTTAGATAACGGAAAATCCCCGTCTGTAGTCGTGTGACTGCAGGCGGGGATTTAATATATGCTGCTCATAATATCTTGTCGTCAGGTTTTATTTCCATGTGTAACAGCTCCGTCACAGAATTTGTCTTATCAATGCGAACAAATACGTATATGCCTATGACCGCTGCGATAAGCGCGAAGGTCAGCGGAAGGATATGATTTCCTATCGTCAGTGCAAAGCCGAGATCAAGCTCCGTTGATTCTCCGTCGACTGTCAGAAATATGCGTTCATTTCCGCCTTCCGACCGGTATATTAGCGAATATCTTCCCGAAGCTGAGGAAGGTTTTGTCTCCCGAATATCAATTGAATGTCCCAAGTCCATAAGCATGATGCCTTGAAAATCGTATTCATAATAGTTTTCGCTGCGGGAGGTTCTGACGTAAAAGCTGTTGTCCTGACCCGGTGTTTGAAATATCTCATAGCCTTCGCTGCCGTCTGAAATATTCAGCGATAAGTATTTTTCACCGTTTTTGTCGAAAAAATGCAGAGCGTTTCCAACCTTGACCGCCGAGCTGCCGTCCTCCGAGACTACATATCCGTCAACAGACGTAAATACGGCGGAGCCTGTCCAAAATGCAAATAAAATAATAACTGCGGTCACAGTACAGACAATTGCTTTTGCGATGAGCTTATATTTCAATGCTGTCACCTCGGTTGGTTTGGTATAGAGATGTTTTCCTGACTGATTATATTATAGCAGAAAAAAGGCACTTTGTCAAATTATTCCCTTGATAAAGATTTCCAGACCGATAACGATAAGTATGGAACCGCCCAGTATCTGCGCTTTGTTGGAAAGGCGCATTCCGAATTTTCTTCCGATGATCAGCCCTGCGATGCTTATGGCGAAGGTCACGACGCCGATGATCAGCGAGGAAACGAATGCAGACAGCAGGTCGTATTCCGCAATGGTAAAGCCCACCGACAGCGCATCTATCGAAGTGGCAACGCCCTGAACGAGCAGCGCGGCAAGTCCCACGCCTGTTTGTTCCTCCTCGTCGGAGCCGCCGCGTATGCCGTCAATGAGCATCTTTCCGCCGATAAAGCCCAGAAGTATCAGTGCTATCCACGGGATAAACTTCTCAAATATCTTGAAATAGCGAAGTATCGTATGTACGCATATCCAGCCGATAAGCGGCATCAGCATCTGAAAGCCGCCGAATACTCCTGCAATGCCGCACATTCTGCTTTTTTTCATCTGGGGCTCGTTCAGTCCGTTTGCCATTGATACGGAAAACGCGTCCATGGCAAGTCCCACTCCCAGCAGCACGCTGTTGACAAAGAATAACATATCCCATTCCATTTTTATAATCCGCCTTTCTGCGAAAGGCACCAATTTGGTTATGAAAAAAGTGCTTTCGCTAAGATATATAAAGTGATACAATAGTAGTTGAGGAAACGGTCAACTACAGAAACCGTGGAGGTGAGTGGTGGGGCTGTATAGCGGCAACCTCGCATTTTTATATGGTTTGATTCTCCGTTAAGGCATCAATAACTGGCGCAAACAAGTAGCCCGTAAACTTATC
>JBJFHQ010000135.1:0-3223 GCA_051893755.1 Oscillospiraceae bacterium | reverse complement strand
GCAATAACGGAGCGTGATTTTCCCACCATTTTTGCAAGAGCTTCCTGAGTGATGCTATAGTTGTCCATAAGCAGCTTATATGCTGCCGCTTCTTCGATAGGATTCAGGTCTGCGCGCTGAATATTCTCGATAAGAGCAATTTTAGCGGTCTCCTCGTCGGAAAGCTCGCGGACGATAATAGGTATCTCGCTTATCCCCGCAATTTTGCAGGCTCTCCATCTGCGTTCACCCGCAACTATCTGATAGCGCTCGTCCGCAATGGAACGAACTATGATAGGCTGGATAAGACCATGCTCGCTGATAGATTCAGCCAGCTTCTGGATTTCCGCCTCGTCAAATTTTTTACGGGGCTGATTTTTATTCGGCTCGATGTCGGTAAGTCTGACGTGACGGATACTCTCCTTGTCATCGAGAGTATTATCGTCGAAAATAGCGTCAAGACCCATTCCGAGTCCGCCTTTTTTCGCCATGCTGTTTCCTGCCTTTCTTTTTTATTTGTCGCCGGAAGCCTTCTTGCCCTTGACAAGCTTTCCGACCTTTTCGGCAATAGTTTCCTTTTTCGCCTTTGTGGGAGCAGCTGTTATCCCATGACGGGCAAGTATTTCTATCGCAAGATTTTCATAAGCCTCGGAGCCCTTGGAAGCCTTATCGTAATAGTAAACGGGCATACCATAGCTGGGAGCCTCGGACAGTCTTACATTCTTGGGGATAACGGTATCGAAGGTCTTTTTCGGAAAATGCTTTTTCACCTCGTCCGCAACCTGATTTGTAAGATTGAGTCTGGGGTCAAACATCGTAAACAAAATGCCCTCAATGTCGATACTCGGATTATATCTCTCCTTGATGCTGCGGATAAAATCCACCACCTGACTGAGTCCCTCAAGAGAATAATACTCGCACTGCATAGGGATAAGCACAGTATCGCAGGCCGCCAGAGTATTCACTGTTATGAGAGAGGTAGACGGCGGACTGTCGATGATAATAAAATCATAATCATCCTTGACGGACAGAAGCTGCATTTTAAGTCTGCTTGCGCGGTTTTCCATTTCGATAAGCTCGATATCCGCGCCGGTAAGATTATTATTAGAAGGCAGCACCGAAAGATTATCAAAATCAGTCTTGATAATGCAGTCCTGAATGCGTTTTGTACCGATGATAACGTCATATATCGAGGACTCAATTTTTTTCTTTTTAACGCCGAGTCCGCTGGTAGCGTTGCCCTGAGGGTCCATATCGACTACAAGGACCCTTTGTCCCAGCACTCCCATAGAAGCTGCGACATTAACAACGGTAGTCGATTTTCCCACGCCGCCCTTTTTATTGGCAACAGTAATAATATCTGCCATTGTGATCTCCTATTCTATGTATTATTAGACAACAAGTCCATAATTTTATTATAACACATAAAATATTATATTACAATGGTATTTTACATAAAATATAAATGTTCCACATGAAACAATTCGACAAAATCACTCCAACATATTTTCGGTAGGGATCTTGACGATAAATTCCACATAGCCGTCTCCCTTGATTTTTCTGCTTTCGCACTCCACGCCTGCAGCCTTCATTATTTCCACCGCATGATTTATCGAATTGGAGAACAGACTCATGTGACGAAAAAGACTGCTGCGGCGTTTAAGCTTTTCCTCAGACCTTGTTTTTTCAAGGAGACTCGCCACGTATTTTTCCGTCTGTTCCACATTATAGCCCTTGCGGTAGATAGTCTCGATAATATTTTCCCGTATCTCGGCGTTGTCAATTTTGAGGATAGCTCTTGCGTGACGTTCAGTGAGCTTGTATTCGAAAATTTTTCTTCTTTCAGGTTCGGTTATCTTAAGCAGCCGAAGCTTATTTGCAACGGTGGACTGTGTTTTCCCGAGACGTCTTGCAGCCTCCTCCTGAGTAAGACCATAGGTGTCGATCATCTTGCGGATAGCCTCCGCCTCTTCAAAGCAGTTGATATCCTTGCGCTGGATATTTTCCACCAGTGCCATAACCGCAGACTCGCTCTCGGTAATATCCATAACGATGCAGGGCACAGCATCAAATCCGCAGACGATAGCAGCGCGGTAACGTCTTTCCCCCGCAACAATTTCATAGCTGACGATGTTGTCGGTATTTTTCTCGCGGACAGTCAGCGGCTGAATAATGCCATTGCTTTTGATGCTTTCGGCGAGGCAGAAGATATCGTCCTCATCAAAATTTTTGCGGGGCTGATTAGGATTAGAGGTTATCCTTGCGATAGGAATGTCAATAATTCTCCCCACGACCTTTTCTCTTGTCAATAATGGAATGTTCATTTGTAATATCCTTTCTTTCCGATGTCCTGATAATTAGGAAATATTTTTTCTTTCAAGCTAATATTACAATAAAATCCCGATAAAGTAAAGAAAAAATAATCATCGTCCTGCGATAAAAAACTTCAAAATTTATCACAAGACGATGATCCTCATAAATGTTTCTTGCTGATTTGACCGCTGTTTCTGGGATATTTTAGCGGAGTATGCGATATTTTTTTTACGACAGCTATCCTTCTTCCGTCCCCATTCAGGTCATAATCCGATATTTTCACAATTTTTCCGCCAAGAATTTTCACAGCATTTTCGGCAGCAGATATATCCTCCCCGGGACCCTTCATTGCGATAAAATATCCTCCGACCTTAACAAAGGGCAGGCAATACTCGCACAGAACAGGCATAGCCGCCACAGCTCTTGCAACAGCAATATCAAAGCTCTCACGAAGCTCGGATTTTCTTCCGCATTCTTCTGCCCTGCCGTGGATACATTCCATGTGAAGCGCATTTTTTTCCGAGACCTCACTCAAAAAATTTATCCGCTTGTTAAGGCTGTCAAGCAGAGTTACCTTTAGATCGGAACGATATATCTTCATAGGTATCCCTGGAAATCCCGCGCCCGTTCCCACGTCAATAACGGAGGCATTTTCCTTTATGTCAGCGTGTCTGAAGATAAGCAGCGAATCCAGAAAATGCTTAACAGTTATCCCCTCGGGGTCGGTTATAGCGGTAAGATTTATCTTATTGTTCCAATCGACAAGCATCTCGGAATAATCGTAAAATTTATCATACATGTCATCGGTTATCGCTATGTCATTTTTCTTAAAAAGCCCGATAAATTTTTCTTTTTCTATGATCAATTTCTTCACCTCTACTATAATAAATTTAGACGTTAAATCCATGACAAGCCAGCCATGGTTTACACG
>JBJFHQ010000134.1:0-3246 GCA_051893755.1 Oscillospiraceae bacterium | reverse complement strand
TAACGTTTCTTACGATCAGTCAACCGTTCTCAGCGCTGTTCTCACAGACGAGGACAAGCAGGCTATCGCAGAAGGCAAGACTATTTTTGTAGTTCTCAGCGTCAAGTCTGCGGCTTCCGTTCCCGAGACAGACAAGACCGCCGCAGCAGCTGCTGTTTCCGACGGTCAGAAGATCGAGTTCTTCCTCGATGTATCTCTCTCAAAGTCAGTAGACGGCACATCTTCCGCTCTGACCTCAACCTCGGGTCCTGTTCCCGTTACTGTCACTATCCCCAATTACAACAGCAGCAATGAATATTCCGTTATCCGCGTACATGACGGCGTTGCCGAAGTTATCAAGAGCACGACAAACGGAAATAAGATCACATTCTACAGTGACAAGTTCTCTACCTTCGCACTTGTTTCAAAAGCTGCTTCCACAGGCTCCGGAAAGACCGTAAAGATCGACACAGGCGATGCAGCAACACTTGATTCCTCCTGGAGCAAGTACGTTTCTGTTGACGCTGCAAAGTTTGCAGACCTTAACGCAGGCGATACCATTGAGATCGCTGTTTCGGCAGGCGCATCCGGCGAGACTCAGATAAAGCTCATGGACGGCAGCTGGGCTGTTCTTCCTTCCTTTGACGCTATCGACAACGAATGGAACGTTGTAACTGTCGCAGGCGATGCAAAGAGCTTCTCTCTCACACTTGCACAGGCAGATGTTGACGCTCTCAAGGCTTCCGGTATGATAATTTCCGGTCAGAACATCGTTATCGGCACAGGCTCTTCCTCAGGCGGCAATGAAGAGAAGCCCGAAACTCCCACCGTTAACTACTACTCTATCTCCACCGACAGATTCTCTGCCGTAAGCACAAATTCCGCTGCTGCAGGCACTCTCGTTGGCGTAAAGACAGTTTTCGGCTACACGGCAAACGTTTATTCCGGCGGCAAGCTTATTGCTGCTATTACCGACAGCGGCTCATTTGTAATGCCCGCTTCAAATGTAACTATCATCTCTGTTGTCAACGGAAACTACGGTCTCCTGCTGAGCGCTAAGCCCGTTTCCTACATCTACGCTTACGACGCAGATATGAACAAGATCACAACTGCCAGCACCCGTAAGAGCAAGGTTGATGGTCAGATCACCGTTAAGCTCGGCTCTGAATATGCAGGCAGAACAGTAACTCTCTACAGCGGCAGAAAGAACACTTCCGACAAGATCACCTCAGAAGAGGCTGATTCCAACGGTAACGTAACCTTTACCGTTGATCTCGGCAAGAACTATACCGCAGTTGTTGAATAATTACTCACTTACTTAAAAAAACCGCACGGAACACTCTTCCGTGCGGTTTTTTATGCATATCAAAATATACAAATCAGCTTTCTCTTTCCTGTTGAAATATGTCGCACGCTCCAAAAAAATACAGCTAACAAAAAAGTCAAAAAAATCTATTTACTTATTCTTTTCATTTGTGTTATAATAGTGTTGTATGTTAAAGATCGTTTAAATTACAGTTCCGCAATGTGCAGGAAAGGAAATTATTATGACAAGTGTGGATTATGCCATTACCGCGATCAAAGCCTTAGGCGGCGTTGCGCTGTTTATCTACGGCATGCAGATTCTCGGCAGAAGTCTCGAAAAGGCTTCCGGCGGTCAGATGGAAAAGGTTCTCCGTAAGCTTACCGGTAATGTTTTAAAAAGCGTTCTGCTGGGCGCTCTCGTTACTGCTGCGATACAGTCCTCGGGCGCTACCACAGTTATCGTCGTCGGACTCGTAAACGCCGGAATTATGAGCCTCGGCTCCGCTGTGGGCGTTATCATGGGCGCTAACATCGGTACTACTATCACGGGACAGATACTCCGTTTAGCTGAGCTTGAAGGCACGGGCGCAGGCTCGTTCATGGATTTTCTCGATACCAAGGTGCTGGCTCCCGTTTTCTGCGTTGCGGGTCTGATAATTCTTATGACAACAAAGAAAAACAGCGTCAAAAACACCGGCGAGATACTTCTCGGCGTGGGCGTACTTTTCACAGGAATGAACTCACTGACCGAAGCGGTAAAGCCTCTCTCCGAGCTGGAGGGCTTCACTACACTGTTTGAAACGCTCTCCAATCCTGTGCTGGGTATTCTTGCGGGAATACTTGTTACCGTACTCTGTCAGAGCTCCTCGGTGGCTATCGGTATTTTACAGGCGATATCTCTTAACGGCTATCTGCCCTTTTCTTCGGCTTTCCCCATCATCATGGGAACCAACATCGGCACCTGCGTCACTCCCCTGCTCTCCGCAGTGGGCGCGGGAAAAAATGCCAAAAGAGCAGCGGTCGTTCATATCTATTTCAACATCATCGGAACCATTCTTTTCATGGTGGGAATGTACGCTTTGCAGTACACCATAACTCTTCCCTTCTGGGGCGCGGAAATGACTATGGGAAGCATCGCCAATTTCCATACACTGTTTAACGTCGTGGTAACTGCGGTGTTTATCCCTCTTCATGGAGTGCTGGAAAAGCTTGCCGTTATCACTATCAAGGATTCTCCGAGCGAAAACGGCGAGGAAGAGCCTGTGGTGCCCGTACTGGACGAGCGTCTCCTCAAATCCCCCGCTCTTGCGATACAACTCGCCCTCAGCACAGCCGTTACAATGGGACAGTCTGCGCTCTACAATTTCAGAGGCATGCGGAAGCTCTTCACCGAATATGACGAAAAAAGCGTGGCAAAGCTGCGCTCCTGCGAGGAATCCATCGACCGCATGGAGGATAACCTCAACAACTATCTCGTAAAGCTCACCCACTGTGAGCTGACCGATTACGAAAACCGCCGTGTTACGTTGCTCCTGCACTTGACATCTGAGTTTGAGCGTATCGGCGACTATACCATGAACCTTATCGAAAGCGCCGAGCAGCTTGACAGGCTCCGCCAGAACGGCGAGCCCGACCTGTCCGACGAGGCAATAAAGGATTTCAACATCATCTCCGACGCTGTTGAGGAAATAATCTCCATGGCAGTAAAATGCACCGAAAACGACGATATCGTGACAGCTGTGAAGATAGAGCCCCTCGAAGAGGTCATCGACTACCTTAACGAGACCCTTAAGGCTAAGCACATCGAACGCCTCAAAAACGGCATCTGCGTCGTGGAGAGCGGCATCAATTTCATGGACCTGCTGGTAAATCTGGAAAGAATTTCCGACCACTGCTCAAATGTGGCAGTATATATCCTCGGCTCCCAGAAGGACGAAAGCATCGTTATCAACCGCCACGAAT
>JBJFHQ010000133.1:0-14875 GCA_051893755.1 Oscillospiraceae bacterium | reverse complement strand
GGCTAATTCATGGTGTCTTCTGCGTTTTCTGCGAACATTTTCTCCGTTTTCTCTTTCAGCAACGGATATGCACTTAGATCGGGACTCTGCGCTATCAGCTTGTCTGCCGCCTTCTGCGCCTGGGATAAAAGCTCACGGTCACTTGCAATGTCCGCAATTTTCAGCGGCGGCAGCCCGTGCTGACGCTCTCCGAAAAAGTCGCCTGCGCCGCGCATTTTCAGGTCCTCCTCCGATATCTTGAAGCCGTCGTTGGTAGATGCCATTATCTTTAACCGCTCACGGGTCTCTTCGGTGGGATTGTCCGTCACCAAAATACAGCTGCTCTTGTATTTTCCTCTGCCCACACGCCCGCGGAGCTGATGAAGCTGCGACAAGCCGAATCTGTCCGAGTTTTCCACCAGCATGATAGTCGCATTGGGAACGTCCACGCCCACCTCAACAACGGTGGTGCACACCAGCAGCTGTATCTCATTGTCCTTGAAAAGCCCCATAACACGTTCTTTTTCGGCGGAGCTCATCTGCCCGTGGAGCAGACCTATATTGTAATCGGCAAAGATCCCCCGCTCCAGCTCGTTTTTGTAGCTTGTGGCAGCCATGACCTCATTCACCTCGCTGTCCTCCACCAGCGGACAGACGATGTAACCCTGCCGTCCCTCGTCCAGCTGCTTTTTCACGTAGCCCAGCGCCCGTTCGCGGAGCTTTCCCGTAACGGCATAGGTCTCCACAGGCTGCCTGCCCTTGGGGAGCTCGTTCAGCACGGAGATGTCCAGATCGCCGTAGATTATCAGCGCAAGAGTTCGTGGGATAGGCGTTGCGGACATGACCAGCTTGTGTGGGCTTTCCCCCTTTTCAGCGAAGGCCTTCCGCTGATTTACGCCGAAGCGGTGCTGCTCGTCGGTGATGACAAGGGAGAGACTTTTAAACTCGGTGGACCGCGAGATAAGCGCATGAGTGCCCGTCACCACGTCGATATCGCCGTTTTTCAGCCGTTCCTTGAGCTCGTTTTTCTGCTTTGGCGGCATAGAGCCTGTAAGACAAGCCACCCTTATCCCAAGCGGCTCAAGGAATCCCGACAGCGTGTCGAAATGCTGCTTTGCGAGAATTTCCGTAGGAGCCATAAGCGCCGCCTGCGTGTGATTTTTCACTGCGATACAGCATGCGGCGGCAGCAACGGCAGTCTTTCCCGAGCCGACATCTCCCTGGATAAGGCGGTTCATGGGATGGTCTCTCTGCATATCCGCGGCGATGTCATTGCAGGCACTTTTCTGTGCGCCCGTAAGCTCAAAGGGCAGCGCATCGAAGAACTCCGACAGGTCGGTGTCCTTCATAGCATAGCCCGTGCTTTTCCTGTTGCGGGATTTCAAGAGCTTCATGCCCAGCTGCAAAATTAGCAGCTCATCAAAGGCAAGACGGCGGCGGGCAATTTCCATGCCGTGGTCGCTTTCGGGGAAATGAATGTTGTGGAGGGCGTAATTCAGCGCAGGCAGCGAGTATTCCCGTCGGATATCGTCGGGGAGAAAATCGGGGAAATCGTCCCCCACCACCTTCAGAGCAGTCTCCATGTTCTGGGTCACCATATTGGCGGTAAGCCCCTCGGTGAGATGATATATGGGACGGAAAAGCTCCTTTGTATCGGCCGGAAGCACAGAGGGGCTGTTCATCTCCTTGCGGGTAAAGCCGCCTGTGACCCGTCCCTCGAAGAGATATTCCTGTCCCACGATAAGCCTGTCGTACACGTATCTGTTGTTGTAGTAGGTTATGGTGATGCTGTCCTTCTGGTCGGCGGCGACTATCTTGTACAGTACAAGTCCCTGACGTATTCGTGCCGCAGGGAGCTTCTGCGTGATAACGGCGGAAATAACGGCATGTTCGTTTATCTGCGTCTCGTCGATAGGTACAGGACAGCTGTAATCGTCGTATCTGCGGGGAAAATAGTAGATAAGGTCCTCCAGCGTGAAAATTTTCAGCTTATTGTAAAGCTCGCCCCGTTTTTTTCCGACGCCGCCAAGGCAGCTTACGGAAGAGTTTATATCCATATTCATTCACTCCATAAAATTGACCGTGCAAAGCGCATTGCCCTGCACGGTCTGCTGCGCATGATGCGCTTTTTATTCGTTGTTATCGGTGGTGTTGCTGCTGTTGATGTCGTTCTTTTCCTCGGAGCTGTCCGCATTTTCGGGAGCGGTATCAGCGACCTTTTCCTCGGAGCTTTCGGGAGCAGTATCCTCTGCCTTATCCTCGGTTAAGCCTCCTGTTTCCTCGGAAGGCTCTTCCTTTTTATCGTCAAGCACAGATTTTGTATTCTTAAGATATTCCTCATACTCGGCTTCTATCTTCTCGGGAGAGGTCTTGCCGCTCATGATATCCTCAAACTCGTCGTTATCGGCCTTTTCGTGGACAAGAAGGGTCTTAGCCACAAGGTGGAGCTTGTCGATATGTGCATTGAGCAGCTCGATAGTCTTTTCGTAGCCCTCGTCGATAATGGAGCGTACCTCCTTGTCTATCTCGGCGAGAACCTCTTCGGAATGAGCCTTGCTGTGGCCGTACTCCATACCCACGAAGGGCTCGGAGTTATCATCGGAATAGACCACGGGACCCAGCTTTTCGGAGAGACCGTACTGTGTAACAAGAGCCTTTGCCAGCTTTGTGGCACGCTGGAGGTCGCTTACTGCGCCTGCCGAGCCCTCGCCGATGATGATCTGCTCGGCAACACGGCCGCCCATAAGGGTGATTATCTCTTCCCTGATCTTTCTGGAAGTCATGTTAAGGAGAGAGGGCTCCTTTTCGGGAAGCTGGATAGTCATACCGCCTGCGCTTCCTCTGGGGATAATGGTTATCTGGTGCACCTTGTCCTGAGTGGGGAGATAATAGGAAGCGACCGCATGGCCTGCCTCGTGATAAGCGACGATCTTCTTTTCGTCGGGGGACATAACATGGCTCTTCTTTTCGGGTCCTGCGATGACCTTGATAGTAGCCTCTTCGATGTCCTCCTTGGTGATAGCCTTTCGGTTCTGTCTTGCAGCGAGAAGCGCCGCCTCGTTGGTGAGGTTTTCGAGCTCTGCGCCTGTAAAGCCTGCGGTGGACTGAGCGATGACCTTAAGGTCAACATCGGGGCCTAAGGGCTTGTTCTTGGTGTGTACCTTAAGGATAGCCTCTCTGCCCTTGATATCGGGATAGCTTACGACTATCTGTCTGTCGAAGCGTCCGGGACGAAGGAGTGCGGGGTCAAGGATATCGCGGCGGTTTGTGGCAGCCATTACGATAACGCCCTCGTTGCCCTCGAAGCCGTCCATTTCAACCAGCAGCTGATTCAGTGTCTGTTCACGCTCGTCGTGGCCGCCGCCGAGACCTGCGCCTCTGTGACGTCCCACTGCGTCTATCTCGTCGATGAACACGATAGCGGGAGCATTTTTCTTTGCCGTTTCGAACAGGTCTCTTACACGGGAAGCGCCGACGCCGACGAACATCTCAACGAAGTCGGAGCCCGAAATTGAGAAGAAGGGCACGCCTGCCTCGCCCGCAACAGCCTTTGCCAGCAGAGTCTTACCTGTACCCGGAGGGCCCTCCAGAAGAACGCCCTTGGGTATTCTCGCGCCGATATCGGTATATTTCTTGGGATTTTTCAGATAGTCAACTATCTCTTCAAGCTCAAACTTTTCCTCATCGGCACCTGCAACGTCGTCGAAGGTATTCTTTTTCCGAGACTGATCGCGGATATTTGCCTTGCCGAAATTGTTTATCTTGCCGCCGCCGTTTGCCTGGCGCATCATTATCACCATGAATATCACCATAAGAATGATAAGCAGCAGTGACGGGAGGAAGTTATACAGCCATGAATTATCCTGTATCTTATAGTAGTCCTGTTCAAGGGGAGCGTCGGGGTGACGTTCGTTGTACTCCTTGCGGTAATTCTCGTCGCCCAGCTGTATCTCGTCCATAAAGACGCTTACGTTAGGAACGGTGTAGGTTATGGGATCGTTCTGACCCTCGACCTTCATTACCAGCTCGCCTGTGCCCAGATCGAAGGTATAGCCTGATACCTTGTAGTCGTCGAAGTAGGACATGATCTCCGAATAGGTGTGGAGCGACACGGTCTGAGTAGATTCCCTGACAAGCATTATCATTGCCATAAGAACTATCACGATAACGACCGCATAGATCAGGACGCTTCTGTTCTTTTTGCCCATTTGTTTTTCAATCCTTTCTTTCTCTGATTTTCACAAATCAAAAATGCGCCGAATCAGTCTGCGGTTATCCGCAGGACAGTCCTTGTATTTTCATCGGGAGCGACTCTTGCGGATATGCCGCAGTATTCGGCGAAAATAATGCCGCATTCGTCCTCGATGACCGCCGCACATTCTCTTAAATGAGGCGGAATCCTTTCGGCGTTGTAGATTTTTCTGAGCTTTCGGTGAAAGCCTTCCTTGGGGAGCTGGATCTCATCTCCCCCGCGCCTTGTGCGCAGAGTAACATCACCTTGTATTTTATCACAATCTATCAAGGCATTTGTTACGAAACTGTTAATATCGTTAAGATTATAAAAATTTATTTTTTCCGCGAGAATTATCCTGTTGGGCGGGAAGTGGTTCTCACCGGTAACAAGAGGCGCGGAAAAGTCGGAAAATACGTGAGTTTCGGGTATCTCGCCGATAATGAGCCTGTCATTTTCAACATATGCAAAGGAGCTGCCGCAAAGCTGCTGTCTGCTCCCGCGGAGAATGACCGATTCTGCCCGTGTTATCCTGCCGCTGTCGGGCTCGATGCCCGCATTTTTCAGCAGTCCGATGATATATCTCCTTCGCACAGCCTCGTCGGCGCTTCGGAGAGCCTTTATATCGCCCGAGAGAGCTGCCGCCTCGTTTTCGAGATGTTCATTTTCCGAGCGGAGTATCTTCGTCATATTTCCGATATTTTCAAGAAAGCCGCCGTTTATCTCGGACAAAATAGGGAGAATACCGTGGCGTATCTTGTTTCTTGTAAAATCGTCGGTAAGGTTGGTGCTGTCAGTGACATAGGGCTGTCCCTTTTCGCGGAGATATCCCTCAATGTCGCTTCTTGGAATATTTATCAGCGGACGGATTATATTCCCTCTCACGGGAGGAATGCCGCATAGCCCTTTCAGTCCCGTTCCTCTGGCGAGATTCAGGATAACTGTCTCTGCGCTGTCATTGAGATTGTGTGCCGTGGCGATATATCCGCCCTGTGCCGCCTCATCGAAGGCTTCATATCGGAGAATGCGCGCGCCCTCCTCGCAGGAGAGCCCGTTCTCCTCGCAGTAAGCGGCAACATTTATCCGCTTAACGGTAAGTGGGATATCATATTTCCCGCAAAGCTCGCGGCAGAACTGTTCGTCCCTGTCGCTCTCCGCACCTCTCAGGCAATGGTTTATATGTATTGCCGAGAGGGAGATATTTTTTTCGGAGCAGTATTCCCGCAGCACCAGCAGCAGACAAACGCTGTCTGCACCGCCCGAAAGAGCGGCGAGAATATTTCCGCCGTCGGGAACTATCGAGAGAATAGCCTCAGTTTCGGCGGCAAAGCGTTTACTGTCCATATCATGCACCTGTTACGGGACTTCTGTCCTCGGACATGAACAGCGTGTACTGACCGTTCCAGCGAAGATTTACGGTACCCGTTTCGCCGTGACGATTCTTTGCGACGATACATTCGGCAAGGTTGATGTCCTCGGACTTGTCCTTGTTGTAGTAGCCGTCGCGGTAGAGGAACATTACGATATCTGCGTCCTGCTCGATAGAGCCCGATTCACGGAGGTCGGAAAGCAGCGGACGCTTGTCGGGACGGGATTCCACCGAACGGGAAAGCTGTGACAGGGTGATGACCGGGACATTCAGCTCCTTAGCCATAAGCTTGAGCTGACGGGTTATCTCGGAGATCTCGTTTACGCGGCTCTCCACTCTTTTGCCCGAGTTCATGAGCTGCAGATAGTCTATGATAACAAGCCCGATGTTGTTGAGCCTGCGCAGCTTTGCCTTCATCTGAGGCACGGTGATGCCTGCGGTGTCGTCCAGATACATGTTCATGTTGGACATTCTGTTTGCGCCCTCGGCAAGCTTTTCCCAGTCCTGGGGAGTGATATTTCCCTTCATCAGGTGGTCGCTCTCCACCAGACTTTCTGCGGAAAGCATTCTTGAAACAAGCTGTTCCTTGGACATTTCCAGCGAGAACACCACGACCTCTCTGTCATTTTTGAAGCGGCAGACATTGGCTGCGATGTTCAGTGCAAAGGAGGTCTTACCCATACCGGGTCTTGCTGCGAGGATAAGCAGGTCGGACTTGTTCAGTCCCGAGATGATGTTATCCAGTCCCGCATAGCCCGATTTCGAGCCCTGATATTTTTCCCTGTCCGCGCCTGAGATGCGGTTAAGGTGGTCGTAGGTGTCAAGGAGGACCTCGTCTATCCTTGTAAGACCGTCCACATCTCTGCCCTGTCTGATGTCGTAGATAGTCTGTTCTGCGGAATCCAGCAGAGTTTCTGCGGTCTCGGTGCCCTCGGTGCAGTTGGTGATTATATCCTTTGCCGCCTGGATAAGGGAGCGGATATAATATTTTTCCTCAACTATCCTGCAGTAGCTTTCGATATTCCCGAGAGAGGGAACGCCCTTCATAATGTTTGAGAGGTAATCCTTGCCTGCGGCGGAGGTCTCAAACACGCCCTCGCGGACAGCCTCGTCCAGCACTGTGATGATATCGGCGCTTTCGCCCGTGGCAAACAGGCGCAGGATAATGGCAAACAGCTGACGGTGGCTCTTCACATAG
Organism: Oscillospiraceae bacterium; assembly: GCA_051893755.1. Lineage (GTDB taxonomy): Bacteria > Bacillota > Clostridia > Oscillospirales > Ruminococcaceae > RGIG4694. The sequence goes on along the minus strand of JBJFHQ010000133.1, from coordinate 8,098 downwards.
AAGCTTTCAGGCTTTATGTGATCCATTACGACCGAGAGCTGCTCGGGTTCCAGCAGGACTGCGCCGAGGATAGTCTGTTCCGCCTCAACGCTGTGGGGCATTTCGCGTGCCGCGATATCCGAAAGTTCCATTGTTGTTAATATCCTTTCAGTGATCGGTTTATCATTCCTCGATAACGTCCACGGTTATCTTTTCGGAGACGCCCGCCATGAATTTCACCTCAGCGGTATATGTTCCGAAAGCCTTTATCTCGGCGGAGAGGGAGACCTTTTTCTTATCTGTCTTAACGCCCAGCTGTTCGGAGACTGCGTCTGCAACGCTGCCTGCGGTAACGGAGCCGAAGAGCTTTCCGCCCTGACCTGCCTTAGCCTTGATAGTGACCTTGCCGCCCTTTATCTTAGCAGCATTTGCGAGAGCCTCCTGCTTGGCAACGTCTGCCTTGTGCTGTTCGGAGGATTTTTTGCCTGCAAGGTCGGAGAGATTCTTATTGGTAGCCTCGCATGCAAGACCCTTGCCGATAAGGAAATTTCTTGCGTATCCGTCGGATACCTCCTTGATCTCGCCCTTTTTGCCGGAGCCCTTAACGTCCTGTAAGAAAATTACTTTCATTTTTTTCACGTTCCTTTCAGTTTTTGCTTATATAGAAATGCTCTTTTGGGAGCGGTTTATCGTATTAAAATATTGTAACACGCCAATGTGCAAATCCTGTGATGATATGCTGATAATTGTAATTGTCACCAATTGCTGTCCCGATTGCCGCATGTGGATATGCTTTTGGTTTACCGACTATTCACGGTTCATTTTCGGCGGAGCGGAGCTCCGCAGCATTTGATTCGCTTCGCTGTCAAATGCAACGCCGCCCGAGCAGGGCTTCCCGTTAGTTACTCACTGGATTTACTTTGTGTGATTCCGCGGATTTGACACGGGCGGCGTTATTAATTGTTCGCTTATTTTGCTTTCTTGGGGGAATGCCGTCGGTTACGGGCTAAAGGGGATTTCGCTGTCTGCGGACAGCGACCAAAGGACTCCGCCCTTTGGAAACTCGCAGCCTTGAAAGGCTGGCGAACTTTTTATCCCGAGTTACTTTATAGTAGCTGTTACTTTTTGCCTCGAACCTTCCCTTAAAGCAACCAAACTATTCACTATTCATTATTCACTATTAACTATTCACTATCAGCTTACCCCTGCGATGTACTCGTCGATCGCTTCAAACAGCTTCTCCTCCGCTTCCTTCAGCGTGATATCGTATATCTGCGCAGCAGCCATGGTCTGATGTCCGCCGCCGCCCAGCTTCTCCATTATCAGCTGAACGTTCAGCGTGCCATACGAACGGGCAGATATATTGATGCAATTATTCCCTCCGATCATGGCGGGATAGAGCACAAAGCTTGCATCTACGCCCTCAATGTTAAGCAGCTCGTCTGCTGCCTGCGCAGAGAATACCCGTACCTCGGGGTCGTTCGATTCCCATGTGGATATGGCACAGCGCTTGTGTATCGACGCATTCTCCACCAGAATGGAGCGCTTGCGGCAGCTTTCCAGCGAATTTGCGAAAAGCTTCTTGACTGCCACAGTGTCCGCGCCCGATTTTTTCAGGAACGCAGCCGCTTCAAAGGTCCTGACACCCGTCTTGTTGACGAAGTCCTTGGTGTCCAGCATGATGCCCGCAAGCATAGCGTCGGCGTAGTAGCTGGACAGCGTGTCGGGGAGCGACATGTACTGTACCACCTCGGCGACTATCTCGCTGGCAGAGGAAGCGTATGGCTCATGGAGCGCCACAACAGCGTTGTCTATGCTGTTGACCACCTGCCTGTGGTGGTCGATGTAGACCACCGACCTTGCCGCCTCGTAAAGCTCAATGCTTTCCAGCAGGTCGATGTTGTTGGTATCGACTATTATAAGGAGGGTCTTTTCGGTGAGTATCGCCTGTGCATTTTTAGGTGAGATGAACAGGTCCTCGCTGTCGGAGATATTTTCCTTAAGCCGTGTGATAATGGGCATTGCCAGCGTGCGCAGCTCGTCCACGCAGATGTACGCCTTCACGCCCAGCATCCGCAGCGCACCTGTCATACCCGCAGCCGCACCCAGAGCATCAAGGTCGGAGAACTTGTGCCCCATAACGATAACGCTGTCGGACTGCTCCACCAGCTGCATAAGGTTTGAGGTAAATATCCTTGTCTTGACCTTGGTGTGTTTTTCGATCCCCTTTGAGGTGCCGCCGAAGAACAGAAAATCGTTGTCGTTCTTGACAGCCGCCTGATCGCCGCCTCTTCCCTGGGTCATATCGAGAGCCTGCTTAGCCATATTTTCCGACTCTGCGAGAGTATTTCCGCCGTGACCCACGCCAATGGAGATAGTGACGTAATTCTTGTCGGTAACGGTGATAGCCCTTGCCTTGTCGAGGATAGACTTGAACTGATCGTCGATAAGCCGCTGAAGGGGCTCCTCCTCGATGACCGCTAGGAATCGGTCGGAGGATATCTTGCGGATAATGCCGCTGCTTTCCTCCATAAAGCCCTCCATGAGCTTGTCTATCTTCATTATGATGTGGGACTTGTCGGAATCCCTCACATTTGTGAAGAGGTCCTCGTAGCTGTCTATCATTATGAGCATTACCCACATTCTGGACTGTTCGTACTCATGCTCGAGCCTTACGTAGTCGCTGATATCCTCAAAGTACAGGAGCGTAAGGTCTGTCACCACGTCCTCGGAGTTGGAGTCATGCTTTTCGGTGGTAACAGCGGACACCTTGTACTGTCCCGACATGTATTCGACGGTGGTGTTCATGTTGTTCTGAGTTTTTGACAGATCAATGTCGATTATGCGGGTGATAGGTATGCCGTAGGCGTCGTCGGTGTAGATATCCTCGCCGAAGGCCTTGTTGTACCATACGATTATCCCGTCCGTGTCGATAATGACCGCAGGAGCGGGGAACTTGTAGAGGGAATCCCTTTCCGTCAGGTCAAGCTGGGACTTCATTTCCGAAACAAAGCTGTGAAGATTTTTAGAAGCCGATATGAACAGCACCAGATACACCGCACCCACGATAGCCGTCAGCAGGAGCTTGAGCCACATAGTGAAGCTGTCCGCCTTTTCGCCGACCACAGCGCAGACGAATGCCGTCATCACCAGCACCATTGAGATTATTTTAAAAGCTTTCCAGCGTTTGCCCGTCATTTAAACCACCACCGAATATACAATTTGTATAATTATACCTCTTCAATAACAGGAAGTATCATAGGACTGCGCTTAGTCTTAATGAAGATGTAGTCGCTGAGATCGTCCTTGATACGTGATTTTATCGTATTCCAGTCGCGAATGTTGCTGTCGAGGCACCTTGTGAGCGTCTGAGTGAGCAGCTGTCTTGCAGCGTCCATCATTTCCTCGGACTCGCGCACATATACGAAGCCTCTCGAAACGATGTCGGGGCCTGCAAGGATAGTGCCGCTCTCGCTCTCGATAGTGACAACTACCACGATAAGTCCGTCCTCGGCGAGATGCTTTCTGTCGCGGAGCACGATAGAGCCCACATCGCCCACGCCCAGACCGTCCACGAGAACTCGTCCCGCATGAACTGCGCCTGTAACTCTCATAGTTACGCCGTCTGTCTCGATAACGTCACCGTTTGTGCCGATGATAACGCTGTCCTCGCTCATGCCCATTGAGAGAGCTACTCCCGCGTGTTTTTTCAGATGCTTGTACTCGCCGTGCACGGGGATAAAGAACTTAGGCTTTGTAAGAGCCTGCATGAGCTTAAGCTCCTCCTGGCATGCGTGACCTGAAACGTGAACGTCGTACATAGCTTCGTAGACCACCTCAGCGCCGGATTTCATCAGCTCGTTGACCACCTTTGTGACCAGCTTTTCGTTTCCGGGGATAGGCGTTGCGCTTATGATGATAAGGTCCATAGGAGTGATAGTAACGCTCCTGTGCTCGCTCATTGCCATTCTTGTGAGTGCGGACATAGGCTCGCCCTGGCTGCCCGTGGTGATGAGAACTATCTTTTCGGGAGGCAGTCGGTTTATCTCTTCAAGACCGATGAGCACGCCCTCGGGCACCTTAAGATAGCCAAGCTCCGTAGCGGTGCTGATGACGTTCTCCATGCTCCTGCCCGAAACTGCGACCTTTCTGCCGCAGCGCACAGCGTGGTTGACTATCTGCTGGATACGCTGGATATTTGAAGAGAAGGTAGCGATGATGATGCGCTTTCCGTCGGCTCTGTCGAAGAGCTTTTCAAAGGAAGCGCCCACAGTTCTTTCGGAGGCGGTGTGACCGGGTCTTTCCGCGTTGGTGGAGTCCGCCATAAGAGCGAGGACTCCCCGTGAGCCAAGCTCGCTGAACCGTGCAAGGTCGATAACTCCGCCCTCGATGGGGGTATAGTCCACCTTGAAGTCGCCGGTGTGAACGACGATGCCCGCAGGAGTGTGGATAGCAAGTGCCACAGCGTCGGGAATGGAGTGGTTGACCCTGATGAACTCCACAGCCATGCAGCCGAATTTCACAGTCTGTCTGGGCTTTACGACATTAAGGTCCACGCTGTTCATAAGATTGTGTTCCTTGAGCTTGTTTTCGATAAGGCCCACGGTAAGGCGGGTAGCGTAAACGGGGACGTTTATCTTCTTGAGCAGATAGGGCAGACCGCCGATATGGTCCTCATGACCGTGAGTGATGACCACGCCTCTTACTCGGTCGGCGTTTTCCTCGATGTAGGAGAAATCGGGGAGCACGATGTCAACGCCGGGCATATCGCTGTCGGGGAACGCCATGCCGCAGTCCACGATAAAGATATCGTTGGCACATTCAAAGACGGTCATATTTTTTCCGATCTCGTGGAGACCGCCCAAGGGGATTATTTTCAGAGGAGTTCTCTTAACGTCCCTGTGGTTGGAGCGATAGCCGTTCTGATCGCCCGGAAGCTTTGCTTCTGCGGGAGAATTATCGAAGGAACTGTCCGCAGGGAGATACTTTGACTGTTCCGCAGCATTGTCTGATGCCCTGTTCTGCGGATAGGAGCGGCGTGTATAGGGCTTCTGCCGATAAGAGCGGCGGAGGCTGTTCTGGCGGTTATTGTCGTTATTATTTCCGAAGCTGCCGCGGCCTGTGTTTGCGGGGGCAGTATTGTTGTTATTGGAGCTGTTGTTATTATCTCTTGCAAAGGAATTGTCCCTGTTTCCCGAGCTGTTTCCGAAGGTGCTGTAATTCTGCTGATAGGAGCGTTTATTGTTATTATTGTTCTGATACTTATTGCTGCTTGTTTCGCGGTAAGCGGGCTGTCTGGGGGAGCGGTCGTACTGAGTGAAGCTTCTGCCGTTAAAGCTGTTTTTGGGAACGAAGGTATCTGGGGACTGTCCTCTGGGAGGAAGCTCGGGTCTTTTTGAGTCCTGTTTAACGGCTATCTTTTCGCCGAAGTCGTTTATTTTGTATTCCGTATCATTTTTTGCCACTAAAAATTACCTCAACTTTCATAAATATTTTTGGCATTATTTTTGTAGATTTACCGGTACCGTTATTATTCCGTGCTCTCCGTATTTTTTATACATATTATTTCCTGCGGAAGGTAAAGTATAAGCAATAAAGCAGTTCATCTGCCCCCGAAAAAGCGTCGGGAAAGCAGGCTGTTTCACACGGCAGTATCTGCCCGTCAGTCAGTCAGCATTAAGATGACAGTCTTGATCTCAAAATTCCGAACATCGCACACAACATTAACAAATTATTCCGACAGAAAGCAGGTCCGCTGTTTCCGAAGCAAGACCCATACAGTTCCCGATAATATCGTGACAGAACCAAAACCGTGCAGAAGCTGAAAAACAATTTTCCTGTCTGTGTTCACACCACATTATATCGGAGAAAATAAAATGCAGAGTTATAGTAGAATAAATCCTGTAAAAAAATTCAGAGCGGCATAACATTTCCCTGTGCCGCCATAAATACTGTTTCGGGAATTTTCCCAAACGGTCCGCACATAAATATACAATATTAATTATATACTTCACGTCCGGATTTGTCAATAGATTTTGTGTAAAATTTCGTGATCGGCACCGACAGCTTAGGACTAAAAGGACCGCCGCAGGAATATAATATAGTAATACTGCTTTCGGGGAGGAATATACATGGCTGAGACTGTGCACAGCATGTCCATGACAGACAGGAAAAGTATGACGGTAACGGGAGTGACCGACACCGAACGGTTTGACGAGGATACTATTATAATATACACCTGCGCAGGGATGATGACCATAAAGGGCAGGGGGATGAAGGTGGGGGAGCTGAGCCTTGAAAACGGACAGCTGTCTCTTACGGGGGAGATATCCTCGGTGACCTACGGAGACCGTGACCGTACGGGAAAAACAGGCGTGCTGGGGAAGCTGTTCAGATGATGAGCGGATTATTTACGGGCGGCATCGAGACCTTTTTCACGGTGCCGCAGCAGGTGTTCATTTTTTTGTGCTCTGTTATCCTCGGGGGAGCGCTGGGGGTCGTGTATGATGTTTTCCGTGCGGTAAGAATAATTTTCCCGTTTCTGGGCAGAAAAATACCTACTGCCGCCGCAGATATTTTATATATGATAATTTTCGGACTGGCGGTGTTTCTGCTGTCGGCGCTTATGGGCAGAGGAGTGGTCCGATTTTTCTGTATCGCGGGAGCGGCGATAGGAGCGGTACTGTATCTGACAGCGGTGGGAAATACCGTTACGGGGCTGCTCCGCAGGCTGTGCGGAGGTCTGCGGAAAGCGTTTTCAAAGCTGAAAAGGACAGCGAAAAAGAAAAATAATGATGCATGATGTAAATGTGTACATAATCCTGCCGATATAAATGAGCTTGTTTGGAGAAAGTGTACAAATCCGTCGGAACATTTCAAAATTTACTTGAAAAAGATGCAGTGTTTGTTGTATAATATAAGGGAGAGTAAAAACAGGCGAGGTGAGATGTAATGGAATATATGACCAAAGGCGGAAAGCTCTATATCAAGAAGCAGAAAAACGGCGGAGTCGGAAGAAGACTGTTCACCTTTGTGGCTGTGGGCGCCGTGCTGGTTTACTGTGCATATTCCATTTCATCGGATAAGAAGGACGTTGCTGAAAAACAGGCGGTCCTTGCGGCTCTTGAAGAGGAAAAGGAAGCTCTTACCGCAGAAAACGCCAGCTATGCAAGCATTCTCGGCGAGGATGACGAGCGCGCGTATATGGAGCGCATCGCTATCGAGATGTATGGCTACGCATATCCGTCGGAGCGCCGTTTTTACGATACAACAAGAAGTTAATTTGTCGGGAGGATCATAATTTAAATGCAGCCGGAAGTTGGAAAAATTTATGACGGAAAGGTCACCGGGATAACGAATTTCGGTGCTTTTGTTGAGCTTGAACCGAATGTTACGGGAATGGTTCATATTTCCGAAGTGGCAAACACATTTGTGAGCGAGATCAAAGACCACCTTACAATAGGACAGGAGGTCAAAGTAAAGGTCCTGTCAGTCAGCGAGGAAGGTAAAATATCGCTTTCCATTAAAAAAGCTTCCGAGAATCCTCACCCTCAGAAGGATATGAGGCGCGGCGGACCTCAGGGAGCCGGAAGAAGCGGCGACAGAAACAGGGGCGACCGCGGAAATAACGGCAGGAACCGTCCTCCCGTACAGGGACAGCCTCAGGAGAAGGCACCTCTTACCAAGGAGGCTGCTTTTGAGGATATGATGAACAAGTTCAAGCAGAGCTCCGATGAGAAGATGAGCGACATCAAGAAGAACATGGACAGCAAGCGCAGAAATACCTCGCGCAAAAGAGGATAGTACATATTTTCTGTAAAATTTGCGAATTTTGGCGGTTTTTCGCATCGGTTTTCCGATGTGAGAGCCGCTTTTTTATTTTTTTGAAAATTTTTTCAAAAACCTATTGACATTGACGCAGCGTCATAGTATATACTGTATCACAGGAGGCGAAAGGAAATGAAAATGCTTATAAACGAGATGGCAAAGCTCACGGGAGTCAGTGTGCGCACACTGCATTATTACGATCAGATCGGACTGTTAAAGCCGTCCGATGTTGACAGGTGGAACGGCTACCGCTTCTACGACGAAAAGTCGCTGGAGCGCATGCAGGAGATAT
>JBJFHQ010000132.1:0-3278 GCA_051893755.1 Oscillospiraceae bacterium | reverse complement strand
GCTCGAAAATCCGTTACTGAGAGTGTCGTGAAACGATTTAATCAGCGGTTCCTTATCATGTCCGTCAGGACGAGCTTATTTTTACGATAATATCCGGAACACATGCAGACAGCTGCAAAAGCACATATCTGCATGCTTTCGTCGTAATAAATACCCTGCACTGCGAATTTACATACAAAAGGATGATTTTATGGAACAGACCCTTATAGATAATATGACCGTATCGGAGCTGAAAACAGGCGGTTCCCGCTGGGTCGTCATCATTTATAACGATGATATCACTCCCGTTGATTTTGTGTATTATGTGTTGAAAACCGTTTTCGGCAAGGACGAGAACGAGGCGGGTGAAATAATAAAAAGCACCGAATCGGACGGCTCAGCTGCCGTAAAATATTACAGCGACCCGTCAATGGCACAGGTAGCGCTCGCTCTGACAGAGGACCTGAAAAAGAAATACAAGCAGCAGGAATTTAAGATCAGAGTTTTTGAGATCACAGAATAAGAGGAAATGTTATGAGCAGAATAATTGAAGAAACCAAAAAAATAATGAAGGAACGGGGCGAAAAGGTGCTGAGCCTTTTCAATATCTTTGAAGCCTGTCTCTGCGACTCTTCCTTCAAAACCAAGATACAGAAAAATTTCGGAAAGGACGCTTACAAGAAGCTTTCGGAGGTTTTCAGAAGGTATTCCGAGGACGCTCAGAAGGAGCTCCCTCCCGTATTTCTCAATAATAACAATGCTGATTTTTTCGTAAGTCCTCTGACAAAGGGCGTGCTCGAAAAGATAAAGGCGGATTTTCCCGACCCCGATGCCGAGCTGACAGCTGCGGCTATCTGCGTTTCAAAGCTTGTGAGCCGTCCTATCTCGGAGGCGCTCGGTGAAGCTGCGGACGATTTTCTTGCTTTTATGGCAAGCATTCTCGTTCAGTATTCGGAGAACAAGGAGAAATTCTCATCCTCCTACTGCCGCTCTATGATGGATGAAGCGGCAAACAGCGATATCCCATTTATCGGAAGAGACGATATCATCGAACGCACTATCCAGATACTTAACCGCAAGCTCAAGCACAACGTTATCCACATCGGAGAGCCGGGCGTAGGCAAGACCTCCTGCACAACAGGTCTTGCAAGAAAGATACTGTCGGGAGATGTTCCCGAGCGGCTGAAGTCCGCAGAGATATATACCCTCGATGTGGCGGGAATGATGGCAGGCACAAAATACCGCGGCGAAATGGAGGAAAAGCTGAAAAATACCCTCGATATCCTCGAGCGTCAGGAAAACGTGATCATCTATATCGACGAGATACACAACATCGTGGGCGCAGGCTCCACAAACGAGTCCTCACTGGACGTGGCAAGCATTTTAAAGCCCTATCTGGCAAGGGACTCTATCCGCATAATCGGCTCATCGACTCTCAACGATTACAGAAAATACATCGAAAAAGACAAGGCGCTCAGCCGCCGTTTCCAGACAATAACCGTAAACGAGCCCACCGAGGAAGAAGCTCTGAAAATGCTCATGGGAATTAAAAGATCCTTTGAAAATTATCATAAGCTGAACATTTCAAAGGACGCAGTTAATGCTGCCGTGACCCTTTCCGCAAAGCATATCCGCGACAGATTTCTCCCAGACAAGGCAATAGACCTCCTTGACGAAGCGGCCTCAAAGGCTTCGCTCGCAGGCAAGGAATACATATCCGCAGAGGATATCTACGATTCGGTCAGCAGCATCTGCCGTATCCCGTCGGAAAATCTTCACGAGACCGACGTTGACAGGTTGGCAAAGCTGTATCCCGCACTGTGTGAGAATGTGTTCGGACAGGATAGCGCGGCTAAGATACTAAACCGCTGCATAATGACCTCCCGATCGGGACTTTCCGAGGAGGGCAAGCCTGTGGCAAGTCTGCTTTTCGTGGGACCAACGGGCGTGGGCAAGACCGAAATGGCACGAACTCTCGCAAAAACACTGGATATCCCACTGATAAAGTACGATATGTCCGAGTACTCTGACAAGACCTCGGTAAACAAGCTGATAGGCTCCTCGGCAGGATATGTTGGCTACGATGAGGGCGGACGGCTGGTAAAGGATATCCGTGAGAATCCATACTCCGTGCTTTTGCTGGACGAAATAGAAAAAGCCGACCCCGACGTGTTCAACACGCTGCTCCAGATAATGGACGACGCTGTTCTCACCGACAGCAAGGGCGCAAAGGCGGATTTCCGCAACGTGATAATCATTATGACCTCAAACTGCGGTGCGGCAGATGTGAAGAATTCCATAGGCTTTACCGAACAGCAAAATCATCTGAACACAAGCGGCATCGACGAGGCTGTGAAGCGCACATTCTCTCCCGAATTCAGGAACCGTCTGACTGCTGTCATCAAGTTCAATTCCATGGATACCGAAATGGCACAGCTTATCGCCGAAAAGCAGCTGAAAAAGCTCACCGATATGCTGAAAGCCAAAAAGGTCAAGCTCACCTGCAGCAAGGACGTTGTTCCCGAGATATTGTCAAAGTGCAGCGGCTTTGAATTTGGAGGACGTGAGATAATCCGCGTGTGCGAGGACATAAAATCGCTGTTCGTGGAGGAAATACTCTTCGGAAGTCTCAAGGACGGCGGCTCGGCAAAGCTTATCGTCAAAAACGGAGATTTTTCCGTCACAGTGCGGAAAAAGCCCGTGAGAAAGCCCAAGGAAGAAGTCCCCGTGACATCAGCTGAATAAAACCGAAAGGAAATCATATGAATATCAGACATATAATTTATGCGGCTCTGCTGACAGCAGCATTTCTTGTCAGCTATGTGTCTGCGCTGCCTTCATCGGTGATGATCAGCATAGTCATGCTGATCGTAGGCTTTTTCCTGCTGATAAAGGGAGCAGATTATTTTGTGGACGGAAGCTCTTCCCTTGCTAAAAAGCTGAAGATACCATCCCTTATCGTGGGACTCACAATTGTTGCAATGGGAACCAGTGCCCCCGAGCTGGCAGTCAGCATTTCTGCGGCTGCTTCGGGTTCAAACTCTCTGGCGGTCAGCAACGTGGTAGGTTCCAATATGTTCAACATTATGATCGTACTGGGATTATGCTCCGCGATAAAACCGATAACCACAAACGACAGCGTGGCAAAACGGGATTATCCCATATCGGCGGCAGCTCTGCTTCTGTTTGTACTTTTTGCTTTTAACGGTATCCTCGGCAGAGCAGAAGCTGCGGTACTTATTGCCGCACTTATCGCATATATCATTGTTTCGATAAAGATCGCACAGAGGAATCAGACA
>JBJFHQ010000131.1:0-3278 GCA_051893755.1 Oscillospiraceae bacterium | reverse complement strand
ATCGACCAAACTGAGAAAGGGGATATTTATGAGAATTTCAGACGGAGAACTCAAACTTATGGAAATAATATGGGACAATGCTCCCATAAGATCGGGAGAGCTTGTGACAATGGCTTTCGATAGCCTCGGCTGGAAGAAATCCACCGTTTATACTGTGGTTAAAAAGCTTGTAAATAAGGGCATTATCAAAAGCGAAAATGCTGTCATAACGCCGCTCTGCACTCGTGATGAGATAATGAAGGAAAAATCCGAAAGCCTTATAACAAAAGGCTATGGTGGCTCTCTGCCTATGTTCCTGACGGCATTTCTGCAAAAGGAAAAGCTCACAAAAGCCGAAGCGGAGGAGCTTAAAAGGCTTATTGACAACTACACGGAGGAATAAGAAATGACAGAGCTTTTCAGAACTGTGCTGAACATGAGCATAACAGGCGTTTACATTGCCGCCGCTATAATAATACTGCGGCTTTTTATGAAAAAGCTGCCGAAAAAATATTCCTATATGCTGTGGGCGATACTGGGAATACGTCTATTGTGTCCGTTCTCATTTTCATCGGCGGTGAGCCTTTTTAATGTGCTTGTCCCCGAAAAGCCCGAGATATCCTCGGGACAGATGGAATATATCCCTTCGGACATTGAGTATTCCTATGAGCCGAAGGTAACGGTGTCCGTGCCCCCTGTGAATGAAACCGTGAACACATATCTTCCTCCCGCAGAACCGAACAACAGCGCAAATCCCATGCAGATTGTAATGAGCATATCCGCAATAGTCTGGCTTGTGGGAATAGCGGCAATGGTTATATATACCGTCCTGTCGTATATTTCCGTCAGAAAACGGGTAAAAGGTGCAAAGGAGCAGAACGACATTTTTATCTGTGACAATATCGAAACGCCCTTTGTTTTTGGAATTATCAAGCCGAGGATATTTATTCCCGAAAACATTTCCGATGAGGATATGCAGTACATTATCGCACACGAGCAAGCACATATCAGCCGAAAAGACCATATTGTAAAGCTTGTCGCAATGGCGGTGCTGTGCGTTCATTGGTTTGATCCAATGGTGTGGATATCCTATCGGCTTATGACAAAGGATATGGAGCTTTCCTGCGATGAAAAGGCTCTCGGCACGTTTGACGCTGACGTAAAAAAGGCGTATGCAAACGCACTTTTGAATATTTCCTTGAAGCAGAACAGACTTGCACTCGGTGGAGTTCTGAGCTTTGGCGAAAGCGACATAAAGAGCCGAATAAAAGGCGTTCTCGGTGCGAAAAAGCCAAAGGTCATAGTAACAATTATTGCGGTCATAGCCGTTATAATTGCAGCTATTTGTCTGCTTACAAATGCGGTGAAGAAAACAACGGAATTTGCCCCCATTCCCGATGGAGTGTATGTTACTGACAAGCTTCTGTACACCTCTCCTTACAAGGATTCTTATTGGGGAGATGACAACGGTCTGACTTATGAGATAAAGGGCGATACGATCACAATATCGGGTAAAACCTATAAGCTTTCCGAGCCTATGGAGATACCCTATACCGATGCGGAATGGGACGAGGCTTTCTGGGACGCTGACACGGGAGAGGGAGTTGCATGGCATGGCGGCAGGAAAAGGCTCAGTGATTATACCGAAAAATACTGCTTTGCTTTAGAGAGTAATTACGATGGCGGTTATGAACTTTACTTATTTGTAATGGATGACGAGCTGTGGTATGTGACCTACGGCTGGGAGATATACAGGCTGAAATTATCGGCAGAAAATTTGACAGAAGATATACAAGAAGATATACCCGAAGATGTTTCCGATGATGATGTGACAGACGAGCCTGCTTATTCATTGCCTGCAAATGAAGCGCCTCCCTTGCAGACTTCCGATGAATATGAAAGCGAGGATTTTGGCGAATTCAAAAAAGTATCTCATAAACGTCAGGTAATGTCCCCCGATGAATACGGCGGTTACAACATCATCGCAGATGCAGAGTTGGTTGATGTTCAGTTCGTAATTCCCAAAAATTGGTCATCTGACGGTTATGGTTTATTTACGCTCGGCGAGGAAAAGGTTATGGAACAGAATGTTGTTTATCCCGACAGCTATGGACTAATGACCGAAGGCTTTTTAGTTGATATGGTTTCGGGACGTGAGATAAAAAAGCTTGACGAGAAATACGGCGGCGAAAACGACCCATACAGTTATTATATCCACACTTCAATGCAAAGCTATGACGGCGTACATGATACTCATTATTTCGTTGTTCAGCAAAACGGATATTATGTTACATTCTGCTTTAATGACAGCGAAGATTTCAGCTTTTCCGCTGCGGAAGAAATTCTTAAAACGGTGAAAATATCTCCGCTTCATACCATAATCGATATAAGTTCAATGCAGAATTGTTCGGTCAGAATGCCAATAGGGGCAGGGTCTGCTGATACAAGCAATGCGAGTGGAGCAGCTGATGTTTCGTTTGCCCTTCCGAGCGAATGGGAACAGAACAATAATGTCGGTTATTACTATGGCAAGCTGATATTCCGAATTAGTGACGTTTACAATGCAGTAAAAGATAAGGACTATTCTGCGCTCAACAGCGGTGATGAGGTCGAGGTCATAGATGAAAACTACGCAGTTGACAGCAAAACCATCGGCTTTGATTATATGGTGCATAAAAAATTTTACGGTGCCGAAATGTATGAATATGCCGTAACAAGGGGCGATATCAGCGCAATAATTACCTTTTATGTGGATGAAAGCCTTACCGAGAAAGTTCGCAATGCTATCATTGAAAGTATAAAGATAGAGCGTTCATCAATAGAAGCGATATCCGAAGCTGACCTTTCAAATATTGATTTTTCGGTGGCTTACAACAGCTCAAACACGACAGCAACGCTTTCGGTAATGAATAATACCGACCGTGATATAACGGTGATAGACGATGGCATTTTCATACTTGAAGACGGCGAATACACGGCGGCAAGCTTTATGGCTTCGGGCGATGAGATGACGGACGAAATGTATATTTTGGCAGGCGAGGGGATAGAGTATTACCGCAATATGTCCCTAATGGCTTACCCAAGCTTCAAGCCGGGAAAATACCGCGCGGCGGTTAAGATTTGGTTTAGCGACGCTCCCGAAAAGCAGGATGTTTTGTATGCGGAGTTTGAAATAGAATAGCAAATAAATAACGGGGACGCAGATTTTTTTCTGCATCTCCGTTGTTCTATCTTATACAGATGCTTCTGCAAAGTTTTTCGTGCAAAGTATTGACTTTTTCGTGCAAATAACGTATAAT
>JBJFHQ010000130.1:0-3289 GCA_051893755.1 Oscillospiraceae bacterium | reverse complement strand
GTGAGCAGCTTCACCTACATGTTCGCAGAGTTCTGGAACGGCTTTTCATTGGAATCTGTGCCCCAGAAATTCGTCGAAGAGAGAGAGCCTGCCCCCGAGGTCACCGACGGATATATCCTGCCCTACTACGATTCTCCCGCAAACTCCTACCACACCAGCGAGGTGCTTTTCACCGAGATACTGGCAAAATCCGAAAAGTATGCGTGGTTCTACACTCCCTATCTCATGATGGGCGACGAGCTGAACAACGCCTTTATCCGTGCCGCAGAGCGTGGCGTGGACGTGCGGATAATCATGCCCGGCATACCCGACAAGAAGGTCATTTTCCGCATTTCAAGAAGCTATTATCGTCCGCTTATCGAGGCGGGAGTTAGAATATACGAGTACACTCCCGGCTTCGTTCACGCCAAAGCGTGCCTGTCCGACGATGTGACGGGAACTGTCGGTTCGGTCAATCTGGACTATCGCAGCCTGTATCTCCATTTTGAATGCAACTCGCTGTTCTACAAGGCTTCGATACTTAACGACCTGAAAGCCGACCTTGAAGAATCTATGTCGAAAAGCAGGGAAATTACTCTTGAGGACACAAAGGGAAATGCTTTCCATGAAATGGTGAACGTTATACTGCGGCTGTTTGCGCCGCTTTGCTGATATTTTGGCAGAAAAAATCCTCCGCGCATTATGATGAAATGCGCGGAGGTCATTTTTTGTTTAATTATTCCTCTTCGTCGAGAATGTAAATGGTAACGTTCTTTGCGCCCCACTGGATACATTCGTCGTAGCTCCACATGAACAGGTCAACGAGGATATCATTTCTGCCGACCGATCCGCCTGTGTCTGCTGCGATAGCATAGCCGTAAACCTCGCCGTCATCGGCTACTATGTACATCTTGGTGCCGTAGGGTATTATATCGGGATTTACTGCCACATAGCCCTGCTGAACAGCCTTGCCCGTGGACATCAGCGCACCCTCGTTTGCAGTATATGCACAGGATTTTCCGTGGAGTGCCTGTGTATACTTAAGGGGAACGTTGTTCTCATCGAGAATGAGCGTTTCGGGAACGTCGAACTGTGATACTGCGCTTACCTGAGAAGCGGGAGTGCCTTCGCCTGTGAATTCAAATGCTCTTGCTTCAGCGGCGTATTCCTCGGTCTGCTCCTCGGTGAAGCTTTCCTCGTATGATCCGTCCTCGCCGTCATCGTAAAGGGAAATATCCTCTTCATAGGTGCCGTTGGCGATGACTGTGTTTACGGGCTGAATTGTGACTTCCTCGCTTAAAAGCTTGGACTTGACATCTTCGCCGTCCACTCTCTTCACGAGATATTTTCTTTCAAGTCTGCCGTCGCAGCCCTCTGTAATGACAGCCGTTTCGCCCAGAGGAAGTGTGTCGTCCTCGACATATTCGGTATCTGCGGGGATAGCCTTGGCTGTGGTTATCTTTACATATTCAACGCGCTGCACGGTGATTACCATGTTGTCGGTAAGAGCTGTGTCGAGGTCGGGTGTTACCACATCACGGCTGCCCAGCTCAATTCCTGTTCCGTTCAGTGCGTCCTCAACGGTGCCGCCTGCGGTGACATTGTATCTTTCGCCGTCTGCAATGACGGACACATCATAGGTCTCGGCATAGGTATCAAATGCGCCTGCATCGCTTACTGCTGTGCTGTATGCGGTGGAGTTCTTGTCGGGGAACGCATCGGGAAGGGTTACTGTGGGAACGTTTACCGACGCTCTTTTTGATACGGAAGCGGAAACGGTATCTTCCTCCGAAGCGGAAGCAGAGGCGCTTTCCTCTGTGGTGTACTTATATCCCGAAAGATCGGCGGGAGCCGCGGTCTCGTCGGGGGTCTTGGCAGCTGCTGCGATAGATATGCATATTGCGGTCATTGCCGCTGCGGATAATACTATCGAGCCTATCCTGCGTTTTTTCTGCTGAAGCTTGTCGGAGCCGCTGAGCTCTACGACATTATCTCTGATCTCGTTTGTGTTATTCTCTATCATATTATTCTCCGTTTCGTTCTCGGGAAGCATATGCTTTCCTTGCTTTTGCGGCGATACATAATGCCCGCTGTTTTTCTGTCGGAGCATTTGTATCTCGTTTTAAAATGCAGATCGTCACGGTAACAAGTTACCGTTAAAAGGTTACATTTTGTAACTGTTGTAATTATAACGTAATCATTGGGGTTTTGTCAATCGTTTTTTGTAACCGCTATTTAGCTATTTTGTACATAAAAAATAAAATTTTGTGAGTTTTGAGGGGCTGATAAACGGCTTTATAAGTCCTGTGATTTTGATTTTTATGTGGATTTTTCACAAAAAGCCCAGACTGCATTGAGGACACGTTAAAAAAATCTGTATTTTTTACGAGGACAGCACCATTTTACGCCGTTTTCAGACTTTTTTCAAATTCTTGTTAATATTTTGGCAATTAATTGATATACATAATGCACAACCAAACTCGTGTATTTTGGTTTATAATTGTAATATTTGTAGAAATATTGGAAAATCAATGTTAAAATGTGTGGGAAATTGTGCGCGGGGGAGGCTTTTGAATGCGGAAGATCAGCCTGTTTATGAGGATAGCTGCTGTTTTTGGGTATAATAAACAGGGCTGTCTGACGGCGATATCCCTATATCAAGTCGGTTACGAAGCATATCCAAATTGTAACCAAATTGTAATAAACTTCGCCGAAAAATAAATTTCAGTCAGCTATTTACTTTTTTGAAAATATATATTATAATGTGTACAGAGGTATTGGACCCCCGAAAGGAGAATTTATAATGGATTCATTCAACAAAAAAGAAAAAATGCGCATACGCAAGTTCCTGACTATTTCTGCGCCTGTGGTGGGAGCACTGTTCCTGTTTCTGGCGTCGGGCGTTTATATAGTGTACCGCATGGTCAGCGATTACAACTATAACGAACGCTGGAAGGATTACGACGAGTGCGGTCTGGGCTGATTGATATGTACATTTATAATGCGAAAATAGATACGGTCACAAACGGCGTTATCCCTCACGGATATGTCCGCACCGAAGACGGCAGGATAGCTGAGGTCTCCGAGGGCGAGCCTCCATGCATTTCTGCGGAGGATATCGACTGCGGCGGCTGTCTTCTTATGCCGGGACTTATTGACAGTCACTCCCATATCGGTCTTATCGGCGACGGTCAGGGCTCCGAGGGCGAGGACGTCAACGAGGATACCGACCCTATAACTCCTCATCTGCGGACTATAGACGGGCTGTGCTTTAACGACGGGTATTTTCATGATGCAGTGAAAACAGGTG
>JBJFHQ010000129.1:0-3307 GCA_051893755.1 Oscillospiraceae bacterium | reverse complement strand
ATCATTCGTTCTTATACGTCTTACATTCTCCAGCTTCTCAGCCTGCTCGGAGAGATATTCCCTGACAGGCTCGGGGGTGTCGTCACGAAGATAAGTACACATAAGCAGTTCTGTTTTAAACGACGAGTCGCACATATATTTGGCTTTGCCGTCAACAAAAATTATCATATGATAACGCCACAGATCATAATCCATTTCGGCTATTCCCACTTGTATATCTGTACTTTCTTCTCCTGCCTGCTTCAATAATGCTGCAAGCTGTGCTCTGAAATAAATATACCCATACGACTCCTCTCCGGGGTAAAACTCACCCGAATACGCACCGTCGGACACAAACTTTAGGTTATCGGTCTCTACGCAATTTCTATATGTGACATTATTATCCTCATATACAAGACCCATAAAAACCGTGTCATCTTTTAGGGTATATGTACTCCACATTCTGCCTGTATAATCAGAAAGTGAATACTCCAGAAATTCATCGTAGGTCAGGTCATACTCATAACCGCTGTACAACACCTGCGGCAGCAGTATAGAATAAACGCTTTCGGTCGAATTAAAATCAACGTCGTCCTCTGTAAGACGGGAAAACTTTTCATTATATTTTTCTTCCGCATATTGAGCGTCCTGATTTATAACTTCTACTATCTGCGGTCTCACCTCGTTCAGCTTATCGGCTATCTCCGTTCCCGCAATACCGCCAATGTCGATATTATAGCCGCAGCAGTCCTCACTCATCCGGATGTAAAACTCCTTCTGATATTCGTAGTTGTCAGCGAAAACTGTATTTATCAGAATAAAAAACGCTGTAATTATACCTGTTGCAGTCTGCATTTGCAATTCCTCCGTGTGATTATCATCTTTACAATTATTATATTTTATTAATAAAATATGTCAATAGCTATAATAAACAAATAATTTATCCATATTATAGATAAATAGCAGGCTTGTCATCAAATTGTGGCACATTATCAATTGTATAGTAAACGACATTAGAAATTGAACTTGAAGTCAAGCAAAAGCTTGCATATATGGATTTTGCGCAGACTGAAAGCATCAATTTCAATGTCGTTTACTATAAAATATCTCATTGACTTTTCCCCCGAAATATACTATAATAAGAAAAAACACCCGAAAGGAAATCATCATGAATATTCTTATAAAAAACACAAGGGCGCTGTTGCCCGACGGAAATAGCCTTGCCGTTAAATTTGCCGATATCTATATCAGCGGCACCGATATCATCGCCGTGAACGATATCCCCGACAGCTTCACCCCCGATAAGACTATCGACGGCAGCAGCTTCCTCACCATTCCCGGACTGGTAAACGCTCACACTCACACCTATATGTCCGTTTTCCGCAATATCGCCGATGACCTCTCCTTTGAGGACTGGCTCTTCGGGACCATAAATCCTCTGGAGGACAAGCTCACTCCCGAGGACGCCTACAAGGGCGCGCTTCTCTCCTGCGCCGAGATGATAAAGACAGGCACTACATCATTCCTCGATATGCACATGTTCAAGGGAATGACCTCCGCTGCTGCCGATAAGCTGAGCATGCGCGCCGTTATCTCACGAGGACTTGTCGGCAGCGACCGTCACGACGAGGGCGGTATCCGCCGCATGAACGAGGCTCTCGATGAAATGCAGCAGTGGAAAAATAACCCACGCATAAGCTTCATGCTTGCTCCCCATGCTATATATACCTGCGGCACCGATTATCTGTCCTACATCATCGAAAAAGCCCATGAGTACGGCCTCCCCATACACACTCACCTCTCCGAGACCGTCAACGAGGTGAACGGCTGTCTCTCACAGCATAACATGACTCCCACCGAATATCTGGACAGCCTCGGCATGTTCGATATAAAGACCGTGGCAGCCCACTGCGTTCATCTCACCGACAATGATATCCGCATTCTTAAGGATAAAAACGTGAACGTGGTCCACAATCCAAAGAGCAATTTAAAGCTCGGCAACGGCATCGCACCTATTCATGCTCTTGAACAGGCAGGCGTGAACATCTGCATGGGCACTGACAGTCAGGCGTCCAACAACTCGCTGAATCTGTTCTCGGACATGAACTTCGCTGCACTTCTCCACAAGACAGGCGACCCGCAGGCAGTGGGCGCACAGAGCGTGCTGAAATTCGCTTCGGAAAACGGAGCTTATGCTCTTGGGATAAATGCGGGAGTTATCGCCCCCGGAAAGAAGGCGGATATCGCCATGCTGCGGCTTGACGTACCCGAGTTTTTCCCGCGCAACGACCTGCTTTCCGCACTGGTATACTCTGCCAACGGCACCGAGACCGATACCGTTATCATTGACGGAAATATCGTCCTCGAAAACGGTCATCTCACCATGGCGGACGAGGAAAAAATTTATGCCGAGGCGCAGGAGGTCATTGAGCGGATAAGGTAACCGTTATAGTATAGTCATTCGGAGCATCTCACTTACATGAAGTGCTCCGATTTTTTATGCGCTTGTTACATTGCAACAATATTTTTCGCTTTTTTTGAAAAAACTATTGCATTTTTACCAAATGTGTGATATACTGTATATAATAACTTCTGCGGAGTAACGCAGAGAAATATTACATACAAAGGAGCTGTTTTTTTATGGGTAAAAGTATCGCCGCATTCTACACATGGTCGGGCAAAACTAAGGAAATGGCGGAAAAGATAGCTGCTCTTACGGGAGCCGAGCTTGTTGAGATAAAAGCCGCAGTTCCCTACTCCGAGGACTACAAGACCTGCGTCGATCAGTCCAGACAGGAGGCAAACGATGAAACAGGACGTGCTATCGAGCCTGTGAACGTTGATATGTCCGACGTCGATACCATATATCTTGGCGGACCCGTGTGGTTCTCCACCTTTGCGCCTCCGCTGCTGACCTTCATTAAGGACATGGGCGGCTTTGCAGGGAAAAAGGTATGTCCCTTCTGCACCTTCGGCGGTCATTCGGGACATTACTTCGCCGATGTAAAGAAATTCTGCCCCGACGCAGAAGTGTCAAAAATGCTTGAAGTCAAGGAGGGCGGCTCCGACGAGGAGATCGCCGAGTGGGTAAATTCTCTTAAGTAAAAGCACACATATTCCGCCCGAGGTCATTTTTCGGACGGAATATTTTCTTTCGGGAAAAAATATTATTATATGTGTTTACATTTTCACAAAATCGTTGTATAATATATACATATTATTTTTTTATCGGAGGATATTGTCATGCACGAAATTGATATCAGCTCACTTTCATTCAATCCCTTTGAAAAGATCGGCAAGCAGTGGTTCCTTATCACCGCAGGCGACA
>JBJFHQ010000128.1:0-3310 GCA_051893755.1 Oscillospiraceae bacterium | reverse complement strand
GGGCTTAAGTCCCGCAAAGCGGCACTTGATGTCGCAGAATTTCTCTGCGCCGAGGTCTGCGCCGAAGCCTGCCTCGGTGATGCAGTAATCGCCCAGCTTAAGAGCAAGCTTTGTGGCACGGACAGAGTTGCAGCCGTGAGCAATATTTGCGAAGGGTCCGCCGTGCATGAAAGCAGGTGTGTTCTCCAGGGTCTGGATAAGATTGGGCTTCAGTGCGTCCTTAAGAAGGGCGGTCATGGAGCCTTCTGCGCCGAGGTCGCGGGCGAAAACGGGCTCGCCGCTGTAATTATATGCAACGAGGATATTTCCGAGACGCTTTTTAAGGTCCTCAAGGTCGGAAGCAAGGCAGAGTATCGCCATTACCTCGCTGGCAACGGTGATTCTGAAGCTGTCCTGACGTGGAATGCCGTTTACCTTTCCGCCCAGTCCCACAACAATGTTTCTGAGAGCACGGTCGTTCATGTCAAGGCAGCGGTCTATCATAATGCGGCGCTGGTCGATGCCGAGAGCGTTGCCCTGCTGCATGTGGTTGTCCAGAAGAGCGCAGAGCAGATTGTTTGCCGCGGTGATAGCGTGCATATCACCCGTAAAGTGAAGATTGATGTCCTCCATGGGAACGACCTGAGCATATCCGCCGCCTGCAGCACCGCCCTTGATGCCGAATACGGGACCGAGAGAGGGCTCTCTCAGTGCAAGAACAGCTTTCTTGCCTATCTTAGCCATAGCCTCCGCAAGACCGATAGAAACGGTGGTCTTGCCCTCGCCTGCGGGAGTGGGATTGATAGCCGTCACAAGGATAAGCTTTCCGTCGGGGTCATTCTTTGTTTTCTGAATGAGGTCCTCCGAGACCTTTGCCTTGTAGTGACCGTAGGGTTCGATATCGTCCTCGGATATGCCGAGACCTGCTGCGATCTCATTGATTTTCAGCATTTTAGCCTGCTGTGCGATTTCAATATCCGTTAACATGTTTATTCCTCCATTACATATTCCGTAGTATATATATCCATTATATCACAAAATAAAAAAAAATCCAGTATTTATTTAAAATAATATTGAAAAAATTTGTTGAATAGTGTATAATAATTTTGTATCGTATTGATAAGTGTTTCAGGAGGAAATTTTGAAAAAAGTATTTGAGATAATATATCAATATTACAAAAAGCTGGATAAACCGCTGTTTATTGCGGTAACGATACTGGGAGCCTTTGGCGTCATATCGCTTTATTCTATCGTGGCAAACGGCGCTTCAACCATTCCCGTCAATTCAAGACTGTATATCACTCAGGCTGCTGCGCTTATTCTCGGAGCAGTGAGTGCGCTTATAATTTCGGCAATGGATTATCACAAAATAGTCAAGCTGTGGTTTTTGTATGTTCCGCTGTGCGTGATACTTATCCTGCTGACCTTCACAGATATGGGGGTTCTGGTGGAATCCACGGGAGACAGGGCATGGCTCAGGATAGGCAATTTAGGAACTATCCAGCCCTCGGAGCTGCTGAAGATAGCATTTATCTGCACATTTTCAATGCACCTTGCCAGGATTGGGGACAGGATAAACAGCTTCGGAAATGTGTGTCTGCTGGTGCTCCACGGAGCTGCACCCGTGCTGCTGATACTTATCCAGGGCGACGACGGAACGGCATTTGTGTTCATATGTATCTTTTTGTTTATGCTGTTTGCGGCGGGGATATCGTGGAAATATATCTTGCCCGTATTGGTGTGCTCTCCGGCGCTGGTCTATGTGGTATGGACGAAGTTCATGAAGCAGCATCAGAAAATGCGCTTTCTCGTGCTTTTCGACGAGGACCTTGACCCGCTGGGCTACGGCTATCAGCAGCATTACGGAAAGATAGCATTAGGCTCGGGAAAAATATTCGGAAAGGGGTTTATCTCCGACGATTTCATTTCCATACCCGAGGCGCAGAACGACTTCATCTTCGCATATATCGGACAGGCATTCGGATTTATCGGCTGTGCGGCGGTCATCGGGGCGCTGATGTTCGTTATCCTTAAGATATTCGCAGATTCGAGGATAGCCAAGGACCCGCTGGGAAAAAACATATGCGTGGGAATGTTTTCGCTGATACTTGTCCACTGCATACTGAATATCGGAATGGTGCTGGGAGTTATGCCTGTGATCGGCGTGCCGCTGCCGTTTTTGAGTCAGGGAGGCTCGTCGCTGCTTGCGCTGAACATCGGGATAGGACTTGTGATGAGCACCTACTCTCACTCGGAAAAGACCTACCGTGTTTTCTATGACGCAGAATAAAAAGTAAACTATCCGCCAAAGTACGGCGGTGAAATTAAAAGGAGTACTGTTATGATAAAGATCGATTTTGATGAAAAGCTTGAAATGCTTTACGGAAAGGACGCTGTTCCTGCGCAGAAGGCACGCTATGAGAAGGCTGCTGCGGAATTTGAGAAGCTGTTCGGATCACAGGAGGGCGTGAAGATATTCTCCGCTCCCGGACGCACCGAGGTGGGAGGAAATCATACCGACCACAACCGCGGCTGTGTGCTTGCGGCTTCGGTAGATCTGGACGCGATAGCATTTGTTGTCCCCACAGAGGATAACATTATCGAAATAAAGTCGGAGGGCTTTGAGATAGCTCCCGTTGACATTTCCGATACTGCTGCAAGGGAAAGCGAGTTTGGCACATCGGAGGGACTTATCCGCGGAGTTGCCGCAGGCTTTGTGAACGAGGGCTGTAAGGTATGCGGCTTCAGGGCGTACACCACCTCCAGCGTGCTTGCAGGCAGCGGACTTTCATCGTCGGCAGCCTTTGAGGTACTGGTGGGAACTATCCTCTCGCACCTCTGCAACAACGGCAGTGTATCCTCGATAAAGATAGCGCAGATTGCCCAGTATGCGGAAAATGTGTACTTTGGCAAGCCCTGCGGACTTATGGACCAGATGGCTTCGTCGGTGGGCGGATTCATCACCATTGATTTTGAAGATACGAAGGCTCCCAAGGTGGACAAGGTGAGCGTTGATTTTTCAAAATACGGATATTCGCTCTTCATAGTTGATACGAAGGGAAGTCATGCTGACCTTACACCCGATTACGCGGCAATTCCTGCGGAGATGAAGTCTGTGGCGAAATATTTCGGCAAGAGCGAGCTTCGTGATATCACCAAGGAGCAGCTGTGGGAGAACATCGCAGAGGTCAGAAAGGCATGCGGCGACAGAGCCGTTTCGAGAGCGCTCCATTTCTTTGACGAGAGCGACAGGGCAGTGAAGGAGTTTGAAGCTCTGAAAAACGATGATATCGCAGAATTTTTCCGTCTTGTGAATGCCAGCGGAAGCAGC
>JBJFHQ010000127.1:0-3320 GCA_051893755.1 Oscillospiraceae bacterium | reverse complement strand
CGCCTTGTAGATGACCTCCAGATCAGCGCGCCTTGAAGCGGAGCCGATAAGCTCGATGCCTGTCTGACGGATCTCATCGCTTCTGCCTCTCATGCTGGGCTTTATGCGGAAAACGTTCTGGCTATAGTACAGTCGTATGGGAAGAGGCTGTTCCCTGAAACGAGTGGAAACCACTCTTGCGATAGGCATCGTGGAATCGGGGCGGACAACGAGCAGTCTCCCCTTGCCGTCCACCAGCTTATACATGGTCTCCTGTGGGAAATATCTTGACTTCTGATTAAAAACATCGTAAAATTCCAGTCCGGGAGTGATAACCTCGCTGTATCCGCCCGATCTGAAGATATCATGGAGTTTTTTCTCCACCAGCCGCACAACGGCGCAGTCTCCAGTATCAAATCTCTTGTCCCCTCCGGGGAAATGAGGTCGTAGCTTTTCATATGATATATCCTTTCGCTTTAATGTACTAACATATTAACATAATAACATATAAAATCCTCAATGTCAATAAGGAATGAGATTTTCAGAAATTTTCACATTATCTTCTGACATTGAGGAAAAATTTTTATGTAAATAAGATAATTATTTCTTCTTTTTTACCACTGCGAGAGTAACACCCACAGCCGCTGCTGCAGCAATTACTACTATCACGATAACAACAGGAAGGCTAACTCCCGTGCTCCCCGACTCGGCGGGAGCAGCTTCGGACGATTCTTCGGAAACAGTATCGTCCTGTGTTTCATCGGAAGCAGCTGTCGTTTCGTCTTCTGCTGTATCGGTATCAGCCTCGGTTTCTGCGGGAGCAGCCTCGGTCTCCTCATAAACGGGAGCCTGAGTTTGAGTCTCGGGAGGAACATACTCCTCATTGAAGCCCTCTGCGGTGGAAACGAAGTTGTTGCCCCAGCTGTCGTAGCCTGCTGCATCGTCTGCGGTATGAACAGTCACGTTCAAATTCTGGAAAACGCTGCCTCCCTTAAGCTCGGGAGCATTGTCGCCGTAGATGTACACGTCCTTAAGCTCATGGCAGTCGGAGAAAGCTCCGTCGCCGATAGATGTGACCTGCGGACCGATGTAAAATTCGGTGAACACGCACTTTGAGAAACAGTACGCAGGAATTTCCGTAACGCCTGCGGGAAGAGTGAACTGTGCAAGGCTCTGACAGTCTCTGAAAGCTCCCTCGCCCAGCTCGGTAACACCTGCGGGGATAGTGATATCGGTCAGCGATATGCAGGAATCAAAGGCATATTTTCCTATTTTAGCAACACAGTCGGGCATGCTTACCTTAACGAGCACCTTGTTGTTGTTGAAGGCGCTGTCGGAGATGACCTGCGTATTTGAGGGCAGACTGATGTATGTCAGCTGATTTCGTGCAGGCAGGGCATTTTCGGGGATAACTCCGTTTTCGGTCTCGGCTCCTGCAAGCTCGATGTATTCAAGGTTTGGCAGCTCGGTGATAGCATTGTAATCGGCAGCATTGAGAGTACCTCCGCTGACAGACAGGCGGTAGATATTGTTCCTGTCAACGCCGTCCATAGCCTCATAAAGAGCGGAGCTCAAGTTACCGGTATCAAATGAGGTGACGGAAACGCTTCCGTCGTCTGCAGCGCTTGAGCTCAGTGCGGGCATAAGTACCAGCGATATGATAATAAGCAGTGCCAATATGATCATTAATACCCTTATCCAGAGCTTACGTTCAGTACCCGATGAACTTTTGCCTGCAGCAGTCTGACGAGCCTTCTCGGTCTCTTCTGCGAGAGCCGCCTCCGCAGCTGCAGCAGCCTTTTTCGGGGTCTGATAATTGCTGTTTTTTCTTGGCTTTTTCTTAGATGATTTTCCCATATCTTTATACCTCCGTAATGATGATCAGAATTTAGCCGCTACCGATATGCCATCGGGAGTAAAACAAAAGACCTCGGTCGTAAGGGGGCTGTCCGCCCACTTGTAATCCTTTGCCACAGCTTCACCGAGACTGGTAAAGATGTTCTTCGGGATATCGTGTACCGCAAGAAGGGTTTCCCTCGAAGGAGCAGCCACAAAGAACGGATAACCTAACTTTTCAGTAATAAAGTCTCTGAAATCGGTGCAGAGCATAGTCGAGACCACAAGAGCATCGCCCTTTGCTTCAAATTCAACGACGTTAACGCCTTCGGTGATCTCGGTCAGATTGAACTCTGTTTTTGCGAGAAATCGTCCCATATTTCGGTCAGCCACCGAAAAGAGCACTTCTTTGGGAACGCTCCACCGTCTGAGATATTTTTCGCCGACCATATGGATATCGTTCCGCTCGCCCACAAAGCAGACTGCTTTTTTCAGCGTTCCCGCAAAATCGGAATATATCATGCCGTCCTGCGGTTCATTTTCCCTCAGAACGATGAGCCGAAGATAGTTCTGAGCATTGGTAAAGGAATTCAGGCGTTCCTCGAGACTGAACCGATAGGAAAGCTCATCGGCGAAATTATCCATAGTATTCTGTGAGCGGGTCTTCATAAATCTCTGCCGGACAGCCGTAGTATCGGCTTCTATCTCAAGCTGTCCCATGGAGAGGATGTAAAGATTATCATTCTTTTTTTCCGTGATTGAGATATCAAAGCGCTTAAGAGCAGATTTAAAGGCACGTTCAAATTTATCTGCGCCAAACCAATCGGGCATTTTATCACCTCCGTAAAAAACGATTGAATATGTACTGTTTTATTATACCATAAACTTTTGGAAATGTACAGAGATTTTTTGATTTTTTTACTATATTTTTTTCACAAGTATTGACGGACGGGATAAAATGTGGTAAAATATAGTCACGGATATATCCGAATAAGATCAAGGAGAAAGTTTTATGACAAAAACAAATAAAAAGGAGATTGTGTCCTGATCGGGAGGTCATGTACACATCTGCATAAGCCTCCCAAAGAGTATTAATATACTTTCAGGAGGAATTTCCCATGAACAGGGAGAATAAAAAGAGATCATTTGATAAGAATTATTACAGATCACATCCATGCACCGAGGAATTTACCTGCAGAGCATGCGGAAGGCTTGTAGTCCCCGAAGGAGCGGGCAGCGGTCACAGAAACCATTGTCCCTACTGTCTTTGCAGCGTACATCTTGATATCGAGCCCGGCGACAGAGCCGCTGACTGCGGAGGTCTTATGGAGCCGATATCCGTGTGGGTGCGCAAAAACGGCGAATGGGCAGTTATCCACAGATGCAGGATATGCGGTACACTATCGTCCAACAGGATAGCTGCGGATGACAGTCCCGTAAAGCTTATGTCGCTGGCGATGAAGCCGATAGCTATGCCTCCCTTCCCTATCGAGCGGATAGAGGAG
>JBJFHQ010000126.1:0-3332 GCA_051893755.1 Oscillospiraceae bacterium | reverse complement strand
GAGAGGGACACCTCCGGGGAAGAGACAAGCGGCTCATACGGACTTGCTGCGAAAGGTTTACTTGTCATGGGTCGCCGCTTTTCTCTCCCCCTACGTCTTCATAGCCTGCGGGCAGCTCTCGCGCTCACCCTTCCCTCGCCCTCTCTCTTTTTCGACGGGGATAATAGCATCGGCTACGTGGTGTTCCGTGGGGTTTTAGTTGGGCGGCGGCAGCCGTCGGCCGCCTTTTGTTCGTATTTCTGATTCCACGGTTTATGCTATTTGGGGTGCTTGTGGGCTGTTCGTCCACTGCGTTCATAGTATTATGGATTTAGGACTGTTCACTGAAAACTATTAACTATTCACTATTATCTATTCACTATTCACTAAGTATGAAGCACTTCGTACTACCCACTCAAATGATTGGAATGACTTTATATGATAAATAAGATACTTATTGCTAACCGCGGCGAGATCGCAGTGCGGATAATCCGCGCCTGCCGCGAGCTTGGCATAAAAACTGCCGCAGTGTTCTCCACGGCGGACAGAAACGCTCTTCATGCGAAGATCGCCGACGAGGCTGTCTGCATAGGCGGTCCTGCCACTAAGGACAGCTATCTTAATATGAAGGCTATCATCGCAGCCTGCGAGATAACAGGCGCCGATGCTGTTCACCCAGGCTTCGGATTTCTCTCCGAGAACGCAAAATTTGCGGATATGTGCAGAAAATGCGGGATAATCTTCATCGGCCCCGACCCCGAGTCTATCGAGATGCTGGGCGACAAGGCGGCTGCTAAGGCTGCCATGAAAAAGGCGGGCGTGCCCGTTATCCCCGGCTCGGACGGCGCGGTGAAAACTACCGAGGATATCAAGCGCATCGCTGCGGAAATTGGCTATCCGCTGATGATAAAGGCCTCCGCAGGCGGCGGCGGACGTGGTATCCGACTGGTAAATTCTCCCGAGGAGCTGCTCCCGCAGGCAACAGCTGCCAAGCAGGAAGCACTGAATTTTTTCGGCGACGACAGCATATACATGGAGAAATTCATCGTTGACCCCAAGCACATCGAGTTCCAGATACTTGCCGACAAGCAGGGGAACGTCGTTCATCTGGGAGAGCGTGACTGCTCCATGCAGAGAAGAAATCAGAAGGTGCTGGAGGAGACTCCCTCCGTTATAATGACGCCCAGGCTCCGCGATAAAATGGGAAGCGCCGCAGTGGCTGCCGCAAAGGTATGTCACTACTGCAATGCGGGCACTATCGAGTTCCTCGTGGACAAGGACAAAAATTTCTACTTCATGGAGATGAACACCCGTATACAGGTGGAGCATCCTATAACCGAATTTGTTACGGGTATAGATATCGTTAAGCAGCAGATACTCATTGCAGACGGACAGCCGCTGCCCTTCAGGCAGAAGGACATTCATCTGAGCGGTCATGCTATCGAATGCAGAGTAAACGCAGAAAGTCCCGAAAAGGGCTTCCGTCCCAGCCCCGGCAAGATAGAGGCGCTGTATATCCCCGGAGGTCCCGGGATAAGAATAGACAGCTCCGCATATCAGGGCTATACCATAACGCCCTATTACGACAGCATGATAGCTAAGCTCATCGCCTACGCGCCTACCCGCGAGGAGGCTATCGCTAAGATGAAGTGGGCGCTGGCAGAGTTCATCGTTGAGGGCGTGGATACCAACATTGATTTTCAGCTTGAGCTGATAAGAGATCCCGAGTTTGAAAAGGGCACTTATGATATAGGTTATCTCGGACGGCGGGGCTAAACGACTGAAAGGGGGATAATATGGCGATAACAATGAAAAAATGTCCGCTATGCATGGGCAGGATAAAGGACGGCATCTGCGCCGAGTGCGGGTATACTATCCCCGACGAGGAAGAGTTCGAGCAGATGTCCAGCCTGTACGACTTCGAGCCCGACAATTATCCCAAGCCCGACTTCGAGCCTATGGAAAGGGAGGAGTACGGCGCACAGGTGCAGTATGCCGAGCCTGAAAAGCCCCGTATCCCTAGCATAAGAGTGGTGGATGTCAATACTCCGCCGCCCTCGCCGCCGCCTCATCCGCGGCATAATCCTACATATTATCAGAACGGGCAGGGTACGGCAAATAACGGCACAAACAGCGGGACAAATCAGCCGATAACTCCGGGAATGGGAAACAACAATGCAAATCAGCCCTATGGCGCAAATAATGCTGCTAATCAGCCTTATTACAATCAGAACGCAAACTACGGGCAGAATAATTCGGGCGGAAAGCAGTCATTCAGCATTTCGGCGAAGGATATCCCATGGTGGGAGCTGGTGCTGTCGCTGATGATACCTGTTCTGGGGATAGTATTCGGCATAAAGCACCTTAATAACGGAAAACATGACCCGCTTCAGAAAACTATCGGCACGATTCTGCTGGTACTGGGAATATTCAGAATGTTCCTATTATAATATTGCTCCCCCAATTAACTGTTGAATTTCTGCTTGTCCCGCTGCCGAAATCCGTCGTCATAAAACCTTGAAATATCCGCATATTCCTGCGGTTTTATTCCTAGGCTTTCGACAGCGGTCCTGCGCATAAAACTTCATTAGTTAATTGGCGGAGCAATAGTATGAAAAATTTGCTTTTCAGCTATTGACAAATCGGTTATTTATAGTATAATAAATATTGTTATGTACTGCTGAAGGCAGGCAAAAACATACGAAAGGACTGTCCGAAAATTGTTAGAGGATCTTTTTAACGTTGTTACCGCAAGGTTCAACAATGCCTCGGAGGATAAAAAAAGCGATCAGGGCAAGCATGTTGATATCCCCAAGGATCTGCTTTTCAAATGTCCCAGATGCTCCTCGGTGTGTATGACCGACGAACTGGAAAATAATCTCGGAGTATGTCCGTCCTGCGGCTATCATTCGAGGATAGACTCCCGCCGCAGGCTTGAGCTTACCGCGGATAAGGACAGCTTTATCGAGTACGACGCGGATATGATAAGCAAAAATCCCATAGATTTTCCCGGCTATGATGTCAAGCAGGACGAGCTGCGGCAGAAAACAGGCCTCAAGGACGCTGTCATCACGGGAGAATGTACCATAAAGGGCAGAAGATGCGTTATCGGTATCATGGACACCCGCTATATGATGGCTTCCATGGGGAGCGTTGTGGGCGAAAAGCTCACAAGAGCCTTCGAGACCGCTACCGAAAAGAAGCTGCCTATCGTGCTTTTCACCGCTTCGGGCGGCGCGCGCATGCAGGAGGGAATAGTCTCCCTTATGCAGATGGCGAAGACTTCGGGCGCTGCGGCAAGACATTCTGGGGCGGGACTTCTTTACATCACAGTTATGACCGACCCCACCACC
>JBJFHQ010000125.1:0-3340 GCA_051893755.1 Oscillospiraceae bacterium | reverse complement strand
CCACCGGGTCGTAAAACAGCGATGTTCCCCAAGGAAGCCGAAGCAGCGAACAGCAATAGCGCCGCCCGTGTCAGAAACGCGGACGGCAGCAAACGAACAGCAAATATTCACGAAAAATAAGCTATCCACGGACGGCGCTGCATTTGACAGCGAAGCGAATCAAATGTGCGGAGCTCTGCTCCGCCGAAAACGAACCGTGAACAGTCGGTAAATCTCAAAGGAAAACCCAAAGAGTGCTGACCGAAAACGAACCGTGAATAGTCGGTAAATCTTAAGATGAACCAACAAATAAGCATAACATAATTCCGCAAAATAAGCGGAAAATCTGCATTATCAATGGTGTATAATAACAGATGATAATAATAACGATCCTGTCGGTTATCCTGCTGGCGGCGGCGGATCAGGGACTGAAGGCCCTCGCCGTTTCAAAGCTTGCCGAGGGACAGTCTGTGACCGTCCTTTCGGCAGGAGATACCGATATACTGACCTTTTCTTTATACAAAAATACGGGTGCGGCTTTCAGCTCACTGCAGGGGAAGATCCCGCTGCTTATCATCATCACAGTTGTCCTGATGGCGCTGCTGGTGGCGGGGCTTGTAAAATATAAGCCGAAGTCGAAGTTTCCGCTTATCTGCATAATTATGATACTCGGCGGAGGGATAGGCAACCTAATTGACCGTGCGCTGCTGGGCTATGTGGTGGATTTTATAATCCTGTTCCCCTTCAATTTTATCTTTAATTTTGCCGATATATGTGTTGTAATCGGCGCGATACTGCTGCTTATCTACTTCGTTTTCTTCGACAAGCAGGAGGACGAAAAGCCCGCCGAAAAAACATCGGAGGATAATTCACAGCATGAGTGATATCCGCGAATTTACAGTGACCGAGGAACAGTCGGGCACTCGCCTTGACAAGCTTATTTCCGACGTCTGGGAGGATATCTCCCGTTCTGCCGCCGCAAAGCTTATTGAGGACAAGGCGGTGACCGTCAACGGGAAAAACCCGAATAAAAGCAGCAAGGCTTCTGTAAACGATATTATTTCTGTGGAGGTCCCCGACCCTGTGGAGCTTGATGTTGCCGCAGAAAATATCCCACTGCACATAGTCTACGAGGACAGCGACCTGCTGGTGGTCAATAAGCCGAAGGGTATGGTCGTTCACCCTGCGGCGGGAAATTATACGGGGACCCTCGTAAATGCGCTGATGTATCACTGTCGGGACAGTTTGTCATCCATAAACGGAGTGATCCGTCCCGGGATAGTCCACCGCATCGACAAGAACACAAGCGGTCTGCTTATCGTGGCGAAAAACGACGCTTCTCATGTGAAGCTCGCCGAACAGATAAAGGCTCACAGCTTTACACGCGAATATGAAGCCGTTGTCTGCGGCCGCTTCAGGGACAGCGAGGGCACAGTGGACGCGCCAATCGGACGTCACCCTGTGGACAGGAAAAAAATGTGCGTGACCGAGAAAAATTCCCGGAATGCAGTGACTCACTACACCGTGGTGCAGGAGTATCAGCAGTACACGCATCTTCGGCTCCGCCTTGAAACGGGACGCACTCATCAGATACGTGTGCATATGCAGTACATCGGTCACCCCGTGCTGGGCGACGATGTGTACGGCAAGCCCTTCAAGGGTATCGAGGGACAGTGCCTGCATGCGAAAAAAATCGGCTTTATCCACCCCTCGACAGGTGAATATATGGAATTTGACAGCGAGCTCCCGCAGTATTTCAAGGACGTACTTGCGAAGCTTCGTTAGTCTGATATATGGAGGAATTAACAATGGACGCTACTATCAGAAAGCAGCTCGAAAGAACTGCCTGCAAAGTGAGAATGGGTGTTATCGAAGGCGTTTATAACGCAAAATCAGGTCACCCCGGCGGCTCGCTGTCTATCAGCGACCTGCTTACTTATCTTTATTTTGCAAAAATGCACGTTGACCCCAAAAATCCCAAAATGCAGTCGAGAGACCGCCTTGTGCTCTCTAAGGGACATACTGCTCCTGCGCTTTATGCAGTGCTGGCAGAGAGAGGCTTCTTCGGTAGGGAGGAGCTTAAGAGCCTTCGCCACATCGGAGCAATGCTCCAGGGTCACCCCGATATGAAGCATATCCCCGGCGTTGATATGACTACGGGCTCCCTCGGTCAGGGCATCTCCGCTGCCTGCGGAATGGCTCTCTCGGGCAAGATCGCAAGCGACAGCTATAAGGTATATGCTGTTCTCGGCGACGGCGAGATCGAAGAGGGTCAGGTCTGGGAGGCTGCTATGTTTGCGGCTCACTATCATCTTGACAACCTCGTTGCTATCGTTGATAACAACGGTCTCCAGATCGACGGCAAGATCACCGACGTTATGTCACCCATGCCCATTGACAAGAAGTTCGAGGCGTTCGGCTGGTATGTTACCACCATGGACGCTCACGATTTCGACGATATCGAAAGAGCCTTCAACGAGGCTGAAAATATCAGCGGCAGACCTGTTGCTATCATTCAGAAGTCCGTTAAGGGCAAGGGCGTTTCCTTCATGGAAAATCAGGTTGGCTGGCACGGAAAGGCTCCCAATGCCGACGAGTACAAGCAGGCAATGGACGAGCTTCAGGCAGCTTACGACGCTATCAAGGACTAAGGGAGGAAATGAAAATGTCAGATGTGATCAAAAAGGCTACAAGAGACAGCTACGGCGAGGCTCTTGTACAGATGAGCGAAATATATCCCGATATGGTCGTTCTGGACGCAGACCTTGCAGCGGCGACTAAAACAGGCACCTTCAAGAAGGCTTGCCCCGACAGATTCTTTGACTGCGGTATCGCAGAGGCTAACATGATGGGCGTTGCGGCAGGTATCGCCTCCACAGGCAGAAAGGTTTTCGCAAGCTCCTTCGCAATGTTTGCCGCAGGACGTGCTTATGAAATAGTCCGCAATTCTATCGGCTATCCTCATCTTAACGTAAAGATCGGTGCAACTCATGCAGGTATCTCCGTCGGCGAGGACGGCGCTACTCACCAGTGCAACGAGGATATCGCTCTTATGAGAACTATCCCCGGAATGACCGTTATCAACCCCTCGGACGATATCGAGGCAAAGGCTGCGGTAAAGGCTGCTCTGGAATTTGACGGCCCCGCTTATCTCCGCTTCGGACGTCTTGCAGTGCCTGTTATCAACGATGACCCCGACTACAAGTTCGAGCTCGGAAAGGGCATCACTCTCTGCGATGGAAAGGACGTAACTATCGCTGCTACGGGACTTATGGTACACCTTGCAGTCGAGGCTGCCGATATTTTAAAGGCAGAGGGCATCGACGCACGCGTTATCAATATCCACACCATCAAGCCCCTT
>JBJFHQ010000124.1:0-3353 GCA_051893755.1 Oscillospiraceae bacterium | reverse complement strand
CAGGAAGAGCGCAGGTCGTTTGATATCATTTTCATCAGGTCCATTCCTCCGTTTCGTCGGTAATGTTGTAGCCCGAGGACGTTTCGGTGACAGCGGCGGAATACTTGTACACATGCCCGTCCGCGAAATTTACAGTCACTGTGCCCGAATCCTTATCCACATTAATTGACGTTGCTTCCTTCCCCGACGACATTACGCCGTCGAACTGGACAAAGCCGCCTTTTTTTACGGGAGAAAAGCCGTATACCTTGCGTTCGCTCATTCATCTTCCTCCTCGATAAATTGTACTCCTTGATATTTAGTAATCAAAACATTGCTGCACACATCCCCGGACTGCAAGGAGTTTTCAAGCTTCCGAGTGATTTCGCCCATGCTCTGGCCTATCTCACCGCCTGATACCTCGTTCGCAGACAGCGAGCAGGAAACGCCTGAACAGTCTATCTCGGCCGAAATGCTGTTGACTACAAGCTGCTTTCCGTCATACGAGAATTTCGCTCCGAGGTCGGGAACGTAGTCCATAAATGCCTTATCAACGCTCCAGTAGGTGTATTTCTCTTCCCCACAAACAAGCGCTCCAAGAGAATCTATGTCGCTCTTCGTGAGGGTGCCGCCTGTATTGATATCAATAATATACCCTGCCGCAACATCACTTGATCGGTAACTGTAATGCTTACCGCTGTCAAGCGAAGCATCTATTCCGCCGATGTCCATGCTTGCTCCTATATCGGGCAGTGTGTAATCGGAAGTAGTGATGATATCACTGCAATTATATCCATCATAGCGGATAAGTTTGAGTATATTTCCGTTGCTTATGCACCAGAATCCGCACGCGCAGGCGGCAATAGTCTGTAATGCCGAGGAAACCGTTTGACCTATAAGCGCGGACGACTTGAACATACACGCCGAACCGCCTCCGCCGCTGTCAATAATGAGCTTATTTCCTATCTGTAGCTTGCTTTCGATAACTGTAAGGACCGCCTCCGTGCTTATCTCGCCGAAGCTTTTCAGCACTGTTTCATCAAAATCCGATTCGGTGAAATACATGCTATCGGTAAATGCCAGCGTGTCATAGCAGGTAAATTCCACAATGCCATTTTTTACACTGCGCCTATCTACCCAATACTGCGGGAGATCTGCCGAAGTGCCGGTAACAATTACTGCAGGCGCCCTTATTCGCTCAACATATACGACACTATCCATTGGCGCGGAGAACGTAAGGCAGGAAATGCTTATCCCGCTTGTTCCCATTCCCGAAATACTTCGAGTGATTTTAAGTGCAGAAACATCATCTACGATAGCGCCCATAACGCTGACATCTATGCTAAAGACTGCCGCTTTCCTCGTCGGAAGCGGCTATAAGAGCGACGGCGGTAAGCTTTATCGTAGTATTGAAGAATTCACCATAGAAATTTGCACTCTTGAGGTCCGCGGAAAAATCATCGCATGATACATTCCCGCTGAATTCATCGCAGACAAGTGCGATTTCCTTTTTTGAAAGAATGCTTTTAAGAATTTTGATTTCGGAGGCAGACAGCCCATATGTGGAGAATTCAAGAGAGAACCTAACGCCCTTGCACCGCTTTACTATGCGGCCATTCCACGCAGTAATGCTGTCGCCGTATTCCTTTGTCCATGAAGGCGAATAGCCTGAAAGCACATCAAATTTTGTATCGTCAAGCGTTATCGAGCGCCCGCCGTTTGGTATCTTAATATTTCTTTCAGTCTCACTCATAGCTTCGAATTCTCCCTTCCTGCAAGCCCATTGCCGCGCAGTATATCATACACAGTAGTCCTGATAGTGCTTGTCCCCAGATTGATTATTATAGGCGTTTTCGTAGATATAGCGCCTCTGCTCTGTGCACTCAAAAGGTTCTGCGCATACTCAAAAATATTGCCCATTCCAAGCATCGACATAACGTTTGAGCCGTTTAACGCCTCGGAGAACCCGTTGAGCCACTCGGCGCCCATGCTCTGGCCTGCCACATATGCATTATCGGGATCTGCAAATACTTCTCCGAATCTGTTTTCTGCATATTTTGCAGCTTCTGCCTCCTGTCCCGCAGTCTCGACCTCCGCAGCGGTTTTCTTAGCTGCTACCCATTCACCATAATCGGCGAAGTATGCCTGCCTGTTTTTCTCGGACATCTTTATCAGTTCCGCCACAACAGCCCTCTTATCGTCGAAGCTCATAGACTTGATCTCTTCCAGCAGATCGGCAGGGATTCCCTCCATCTGCGAGAGCTTTGCATAATCGGCGGTGTACTGCTTTACCTCTTCGGCGCGCTTTGACATGTCATCGAATATGGGCTTTTCCCCGTCTTTTGTATTTACGGTGTCGAAAATAGCTCCCGATGACATTCCATCAATAGCCTTCTGTCTGGCGCTTGCGAGATCATCATATACCTTCTGAACGTCGTCAATTGCATCTTCAAGATCACTGTTGTAATTCTCAATCTGCTTTTTATTGATTTTGCTTATCTGTTCAGACGTATATTCGGATATATCAATATTGTTCTGCGACCATTCTTTCTGTAATGCGGCATATTTTTCGTTAAACTGCTGACGTGAGATAATTTCATCGTCAAGAGATTGTTTCAGGACGTCGAACTGCTTTTTTGCGGCTTTTTCAGCTTCTTTCTGCTGTTCTTCCGCGGCTTTTTCAGCCGCTTTTTTTTGCTTTTCGAGTTCCTTATCCGCGCTTGACGTTTTGGCTGATGATGTTGTCTTTTTCTTAGTGGAAGATGTCCCGCCGCTTTCCGATTTGTTGTAAAACTTGTACACATCATCGTAAGCGTTCTGATATGCCGAATAATCTTCAAGGTCACTGTACTCGTCGATGATTTTTTTCTTTTCGGCGTAGTAATTTTTGTCCTCGTCAAGATTATCCCTGTGGAGTTTCTTGCGCTTTTCGAGGTCTGCAAGATCAGCGTCAAGCTTTTCCTGTCTTTCCTCTTCGGTTTCCTCTGTATCGCCGTTTACACCATCACCGCTTTCGGTGCTGCTTTCCTCGGGCTCATACTTATACTTAGATAGCTCAAGATCCTCATATTCGGAAATAGTTTTCTTGGCGTTGTCGGCAGCCTTCTTTGAATTCCACCATATGGTCTGCGCATTGTCGGACTTGAAAGCAAGATAATCAATATAATCCTGCCCCATTTCTCCATCATAAAGTCCTGTGGCAGTTTTGAGCGAATTTGTTTTGCCGTTGCGCTCCATCATGCGTATAAACTCGCTATAATCATCTTGATTTTTTATTTCTTCAACAAAAGATTTATAATCTCCCATTGTTTTAAGCCCATTAAGCTTGGCCTGCCATAAATTTGCTTTATCCATAGCCGAAGCCCAGTCCTGGG
>JBJFHQ010000123.1:0-3354 GCA_051893755.1 Oscillospiraceae bacterium | reverse complement strand
GATCAAGGAGATCTATCTCATGGCTTATTATGGCAAGGAGTACGATCTGTAATTCTTAACTCATAATATAAAGGCTCCCGTTTTTGCGAACGGGAGCTTTTTTGTGCAGTATAATAGAAAAAACCGTCGGCAGAAATATCCCGCCGACGGTTATTATATTCAGGTCACGCCTCAACTATTACCACCGCATGATTTCCCAGCGACTTGAATCTCTCCTCAAATTCGGACATCTTGTAAGCCACTGTTCCCTTCATCGGGTCGTTCATGTAGACCAGCTTCTTTTTGGTGTTATATCCCACCAGCAGCAGACAATGCTCGTTGGCAGGCCATGTGACGGTCTTGCCCGTTTCGGTGATAGTCCAGCTTCTGCCATTCCCGATAGGCTTCATCTCCATGCTCGCCCAGACTACCACGGGGTAGCCCCTGTCAATGGCGGCATACAACGAATCCACCGTGCAGCCCGTGATATTGCGAACGTCCCACTTATCAAGCTCGCCGTTATCCTCCAGATAGCTTTCCGCAGCCTGTGCGATAGGCTTTGAAAAGCAGCCGTAAGCCGAATAGCTCCGCGGGTCGCCCACAAACACCTCGTAGAAGTCGGAATTGCGGTACTCACCCTTGGGCAGATATTTATCAGCCATGGTGAGCTTGTCCACATCGTAGCCCATGTAGTTGAGCAGCATGGTAAGGCTTGTTATCTCACAGCCTGTGGGCAGCTCGGGATCCTGCAGGATACAGTCCGTCTTGATGTATTTATTGCTCCCGTGAGAATAGCCTCCCAGCACGATCCGGAGCTCCGGCGAATCATTTGAGGGATCGTCGGTCTCGCGGACAACAACGGTATATTCTCCCCCGGACAGACCGCGAAAATACGCCGTTCTGTTCTTGACAGCTTTCCATGTGCTCCCGCCGTCCACGGAGGCCTCATAGCCTTTTTCCTTGTCATAGCCGCTGATATGTACCTTTATCATTCCGTCGGCGTATATCTGTTCGGAAATGCTGTCCGCGGATATCTCCACGGGAACTATCTCGTCCTCGCAGGGCAGATATACCGTGTGCATTTCCGACATGGTAGACTTATCGGCGTTCTTCATCACGCAGATAGAGTAGCAGCCCTCGCTTAAGCCCTCCATAACAGCAGTCCTGTTCTTCATTTTCCGAAAGGTCTTTCCGCCGTTGAAGCTGCAGTAATATTCATCGGTCTCGATGCCGTTTTCAATGATTATCTTGATACTGCCGTCGTCTGCGCCGCTTTCCGAGCACTGTGTCAGCTCTGCGGAGAAACGCACCCTTTCATCGGCAGCTGTTTCCCCACTGTCCGACTGCAGCTCCTCGGTGTCGGCAGTTTTTGAAAGAGCATACACAGCACCCGATCGTGCCTTTACCGCAGACCCTGACGATGCCTTGACCGTCACGGCAGCCGAATCGGTCATGACCTCCCCGCTGCTGCAAAGCTCCGCCGCAGACAATATCGCAAACACTGCAGCAAACGCGGCAGCAGACGAAATCATTCTTTTATGCGCATTGAAATTCATGTGGATATTCCCCTTGTGATCCCACCCGTGCGCTGTCTTTTCTTTTTGTACAATAGATCTATCTATAATTACATTTATTATACATCATTATAAAAAAATAGTCAAGAACGGTTGATTTTTTTTGTAATATATGATATAATAGGAAAGAAATATTCCGATATTTTTAGGAGGATTACATATGATATATGAATACATCGACAGACTGATCGATTACGGCCTGAAAACGGAGCTTATCACCCCCGACGACGTGATATTCACAAGGAACTCACTGCTCGATACGCTGAAGCTTTCCGATTATATACACGAGGAATACACAGGCGAAATGCCCCTTGAGGAAATACTGAAAAATCTTCTGGACTATGCCTGTGAACAGCAGATGATCGACGACAACATCACCGAAAGAGACCTGTTCGATACACGTCTCATGGCATGCCTTACTCCCCGTCCTTCGGAGGTCATCGCAAAATTCCGGGAGCTGTATGAAAAGTCCCCCAAGGATGCCACCGACCGGTTCTATAAATTCAGCTGCGATACCGACTATATCAGACGCTACCGCATAGCTAAGGACATGAAATGGAAGACCTCCACGAAGTATGGTGAAATCGATATCACGATAAATCTTTCCAAGCCCGAAAAGGACCCCAAGGCTATCGCCGCAGCAAAGAATGCCAAGGCAAGCGGCTATCCGAAATGCCTGCTCTGTCCCGAAAATGTGGGCTATGCGGGAAGACTTAACCACCCCGCAAGAAACAATCACAGAATTATCCCCCTGACCATAAACGGCGCACAGTGGGGCCTCCAGTATTCACCCTACGTTTATTACAACGAGCACTGCATACTCTTCAACTGCGAGCATACCCCCATGGTCATCGACAAGAGCGCCTTCAGAAAGCTCTTCGACTTCATCGGACAGTTCCCCCACTATTTCATCGGCTCAAACGCAGACCTGCCTATCGTGGGCGGCTCCATTCTGAGCCACGAGCATTTTCAGGGCGGCTGCTACGAGTTCCCCCTTGAAAGGGCTGAGGTCGAGAAGCACTACACCATAAAGGGCTTCGAGGACGTGGAAGTGGGCCGAGTAAAGTGGGCCATGTCGGTGCTGCGCATACGCAGCGAGGACAGCGAACGTCTGGTGGAGCTTGCGGATAAGATACTCACCGCATGGAGAGGCTATTCCGACGAGGCGGCGTTCATCTTCGCAGAAACAGACGGCGAGCCTCACAATACCATTACTCCCATTGCCCGCATGAAAAACGGCAAGTATGAGCTTGACCTTGTGCTTCGCAACAACATCACCACCGACGAGCATCCGCTGGGCGTATATCATCCCCATGCAGACCTGCACCATATCAAGAAGGAAAACATCGGACTTATCGAGGTCATGGGACTGGCTGTGCTTCCTGCAAGACTTAAGGGCGAGCTTGAAGCGCTGTCCGAGACTATCATAAGCAAGGGCGTTTCCGCAGTGAGAAATGACCCCGTGCTGGAAAAGCACGCAGACTGGGCGGAGGATATCGCTTCGAGAAGAGAGCTCACCCCCGAGAATATCGACGCTGTTATCAAGGACGAGGTCGGCAAGGTATTTGAAAGAGTTCTGGAGGACGCAGGCGTTTACAAGTACACTCCCGAGGGAATTGCGGCGTTTGAGAGATTTATAGCTGCACTTTAATCAAAATTTTCCTGCAAAATGCTGTTTTCGGCTGTGATGACAGCATTTTGCGGATTTTTTGATTAATATAAAATTAACATAATTTTCTATTGACAAAACCATTATTGTGTGATATAATTATATTGTTAATCTGATGATAATGTAATAGCA
>JBJFHQ010000122.1:0-3366 GCA_051893755.1 Oscillospiraceae bacterium | reverse complement strand
ACATAAGATACGCTATCTCATGGGCGTGGGCACTCCGTCGAATATCATCGAGGCAGTGGCAAGAGGCATCGACCTGTTCGACTGCGTAATGCCAAGCAGAAATGCCCGTCATGCCACGATATTCACATGGCAGGGCATTATGCACATCACCAACAAATGCTACGAGCTTGACCCCGAGCCCATTGACCCCGAGTGCGATTGTCCCACCTGCCGCAATTTCTCACGGTCGTATATACGTCACCTGTTCAAGGCGGACGAACAGCTTGCGGGCAGACTTGCTGTCACTCACAATCTCTATTTCTACAACACCCTCACAGAGCGCATAAGAGAAGCTCTCGACAACGGCACATTCGAGCAGTTCAGAGCAAAATATTCTCCGCTGCTCTCAAAGCTGATAAAGTGAAAGGAGTACATTATGGACGATAATATCATACTTTCCGCCGAAAAGCTCACCAAAATTTACGGCAAGGGAGACGTTGAGGTCCGCGCTTTGGACGAGGTGGACTTTTCCGTGAAAAAGGGCGAGTTCGTCTCGGTGGTTGGACAGAGCGGAAGCGGAAAATCCACGCTGCTCCACATTTTGGGCGCAATGGACACTCCCACCTCGGGAAAGCTCACCGTGGACGGCATGGACGTTTTCTCCCGGAAGGAGGCGGAGCTGGCAGTCTATCGCCGCAGAAAGGTGGGCTTCGTGTTCCAGTTTTTCAATCTTATCCCCGTAATGACCGCAAAGGAGAACATCGTGCTGCCGCTGTCACTGGACGGCAAAAAGCCCGATGAGGACTTCCTGAACGACATCATCGAAACTATCGGTCTTGCGGACAGAATGAACCATTATCCCCATCAGCTCTCCGGCGGTCAGCAGCAGAGGATAGCCATTGCACGTGCACTTATCGCGCGTCCTGCGATAGTGCTTGCCGACGAGCCTACGGGAAATCTGGACAGCGCCTCGGGTGAGGAGATAATCGGGCTGTTGAAATCCTCCATAAAGAAGTACGGACAGACGCTGGTGCTTATCACTCACGATAACCATATTGCCGAGCAGGCGGACAGGATAGTCACCATAAAGGACGGAAAAATTTTGTAAGTTACTTGACAAATGAGAGATGTTATGATATAATTAGCAAAGTGACAAGCTGTGACGGGGAGAGTAGGTCATTCCGTGTTTTTCAGAGAGGCGGCGGTGGGTGCGAGCCGTAAACAGGAGCGATTCGAAGGACGCCTCCGAGCTTTCCGGTGACAAAGCCGGAACGTATGCCGCGTTAAGGCGCTAAAGGTCGGTCTGCCGATGAATCAGGGTGGTACCGCGGTTTTATTACATGTTAATGAGCCGCCCCTTGCTATGCTTGGGGCGGTTTTTGCTTTTTTGAAAGGGAGATGTTAAATGGATCTGATCACAAGACGTATAAACGGAACGGAGGACGTAACTCCTGCCAATTCCTACAAGTGGCAGCTTGTGGAGAGGATATGCTCGGAAACAGCCGAGGCTTACGGCTTCAAGCAGGTGCGCATACCTACCTTTGAGAACACCGAGCTTTTCGTCCGCTCTGTGGGCGACACCACCGACGTGGTGCAGAAGGAAATGTTCACCGTTATCGGAAAAGAGAGCAAGTTCACTCTCCGTCCCGAGGGCACGGCGGGCACTATCCGCTGCATGCTGGAAAATGGCATGCTCAACGATGCGCTGCCCCAGAAGGCGTACTATATCCTGTCCTGCTTCCGCCACGAGAAGCCTCAGGCGGGACGTTTATGGGAATTTCACCAGTTCGGCGTGGAAATGGCAGGAAGCAAGTCGCCCGCTGCGGACGCGGAGGTCATATGCCTTGCAAAGAATCTCATTGACCGCTTCGGACTGAACAACGTTTCGCTGAACATCAACTCGATAGGCTGCCCCAAGTGCAGAGAGGAATACTACAAGGCGCTGCGTGCATATCTGGAGCCTCACAAGAGCGAGCTTTGCGAGACCTGTCAGAGCCGCTTTGAAAAGAATCCCATGAGAATACTGGACTGCAAGAGCGAGATATGCAGCGAGATAGCAAAGGACGCACCCCTTGTGCTGGACTACCTCTGCGACGACTGCAAGGCTCACTTTGAAAAGCTTAAGACACTTCTTGACGGCATGGGCGTGGAGTACACTATCAACCCCAAGATAGTAAGAGGTCTGGACTACTACACCAAGACAGTCTTTGAATTTGTTGCCGGCGAGGGCAAGCAGAAGGGTACTGTCTGCGGCGGCGGACGGTATGACGGCATGATAGAGCAGATGGGCGGAAAGTCTACTCCTGCGCTGGGCTTTGCAATGGGACTGGAGCGCATACTGCTGAACATGGAGGCTCAGGGCTGCGATTTCGGCGAGAAGAGCCGCTGCGATATCTATATCCTGCCCATGGGCGAGGCTGCGGAGATAAGGGCTGCTCAGCTGTCGGAGAGCCTGCGCAGGGAGGGCTTCAAGGCGGAGACCGACCTTATGGGAAGGTCCTTCGGAAAGCAGATGAAGTACGCAAATACTATAAATGCAAGGTATGTTCTTGTGCTGGGAGACAACGAGCTTGAAAGCGGCAAGGCAAAGCTTAAGAACATGGACAGCGGCAAGGAAGAGGAGATAGCTCTTGATGACAGGTTCACCGAGAATTTTTCGGCTTATCTTATGGCGGGCATCTTCGAGGGCACTTTGAATGGAAACGGATAACAAAATGACGCTGTCCATACGTGAAGGAGAGCGGGAACTCTTTTCCATGAGCTGTGAGGAAATAATGGACTGCTTAGCGGCAAACGACCCGTTAATGAGAAAGGACTTTGAATCCGCATTTGCATATTTTGCGGATAAGTCCGGTGCTTCGGAGGGTATCATCGCTGTCGATGTCAGCTTCATACTCACGGCGGACAGACTTGACGGCAGATGTTCAAACGCAGTGTTCTGGATTACGCTCATTCTGATGAGATTCGGAGTTATGAAGAAAATATCTCCTGCTTTGGGAATGAAGCTTATCCCTGCGCTGCTGCCCGTTATCGGGGACGTTACCAAGGCTCATGAGCTTAAGGCTCGCCGCGGACAGTCTGTGATGGATTTCGTCAGAACGGCAGGCTCGGAGCTTGAACGGATCAAAAGCGGCGAATGTTCGTCGGACGAGGCAATGGAAAGGATACTCGGAACGCTGCCTTCCGAAAGCGCGGGTGCTATGGAGTACCGCTCTCACGAGGAATTTCTTGGCGTTATCGACAGACTTATCAAGGTAGCCGAGACCTGTGCCTATTCCGGATATGCGGATAGGCTGAAAGACTACAGGGAAAAGATCATCAATAAATAAATTTAAATAAATGGAGGAAAAAAACATGTACATTACTTGCTTAGACTTAGAGGGAGTT